>NZ_JBQCYD010000001.1:0-130932 GCF_052088025.1 Senegalia sp. (in: firmicutes)
CTTTCTTGTGGATAACACAGATATTTTTAAAAATCACATTCTGCAACTATCTAAATATCTATTTAAAAGATATGTTTTATAATCTTTTAATATTACAAAGAAAGATCAAACTATTTTTTTGTCACACATATCCAACTCCTACATAAGATATAATACAGAATTCTATTTTTTTATAAGGAGGTAAGAATGTGAATGAGCTCTCCCCCATTGAAAAAAGGGTTAAAAGTTTATTAGATAATCCTTTATTATTAATTTTATTAATACCTATTTTACAAAAGATTTTAAAAAAAGAAAAAAACGGTGCTTTAAATTTAGATTTAAAAAGCTTATCTAAGATTAATTTAAGCAAAGTATTAGATAAGGTAGATATTTTAATCAAAGTAGCTCCTTATTTGCCACAAGATTTTATAAGCATAATAAACAAATATTTACCAATGTATGATAGAATAAGCAAATCCTTTATAGTCATGGATTTTTTCAAAAGAACAAGCACAGTATCACCTGTTGTAGTTGCTAATGAATTGAATCCAAAAGAAAAAACAAATAGAGTCTCTTACATATTAAAAGAAGAATTACCACAAACAGAATATAAAAAAATAAGCCCATATATCTCTATAGCTACTAATATAGATATGTATAAAGGAATGCTTAAAGTTCTAACCAATCTAAATTCTTCTGAAAATGAAAATGATAGTTTAGATAATATTATCGATCTTATAGGACCTTTGCTTGCTCAATCTAGTAAAGATAGTGATAATAATAAAAATAAACCAGATATAGGTAAATTACTAGGTTTATTAGATATTTTAGGTGATGATGAAAAAGAATCAAATGAATAGGTTCAATTAAATTAAATAATTAGCTAGAATATTCTAGCTAATTATTTAATTTTTTTATCAAGTCTTTCATATCATAAGGTAAGTCTGATTGTAGCTCTATTTCTTTTTGGTCTCTAATACTTTTAAATTTTAAATAATAAGAATGAAGTGCTTGTCTTTTTATTAGGAAACTTTCCCTTCCATATAAGGAATCCCCTATGATAGGATGACCTAAATGAGTTAAATGAACCCTGATTTGGTGAGTTTTGCCTGTGATTATTTTCAATTCAACTATTGTAGAGTTCTTTAATCTTTTTATTACTTTAAACTCTGTTATTGCTCTTTTACCCCTTTCATCTACTATCTGCTTTATTCCTCCTTCTTCTTTCATTATAGGTAAATCTATCCTTCCTTTATCTTCTTTAATTATTCCATCAACTATGGCTATATATTTCTTTTCAATATTATTTTTAAATTGCTTAGCCATTTGAGCCTGCCCATAAGGGTTTTTTGCTACAATTAATATTCCTGATGTATCCATATCTAAACGATTTACTAATCTCACCTTCTTATTTATATTATTAGACTTAAAATAATAAGCTATAGCATTAGTAAGGGTATTTTCTATATGTGTTTTTGTGGGATGGACTAATATGTAGGGATTTTTATTTATTGCAATTAAATCTAAATCTTCATATATTATATCTAGATCCATCTTTTGAGCTTTATATACAGGTTTTTCATCTTCAAATTTTATTGTAATCATATCATCCTTAACTAAATTATATATGTCATTTAATGGTTTGTTATTTACAAATATATTTTTCTCTTTAATGAGTTTTTTAAATAATCTAGAAGATAATCCTAATTCAGTCATTAAAAAATCTTTTAACTTTATTTTTTTATAATTAACTTTTATGTTCATAATACTATGGTTTTCTTTGGGTATAATCATATTATCATTCCTTTTAGTCTTTTATCATAATTTATTATATAATAAATATATCAAAGTTTCACTCATCACATAAGGGGGTAAATAAAAATGGATAATTCTACATATAAAAACAAAAAAATAAATGTAATCTATAATAATGATAAAGAATCATCAAATACATCAAATTTATTAAAGCAAAAATTAACTGATAGAGGTTATGAGGTTACTAAAGAATATGATAATGAAGCTATATTAAACATTTGTGTTGGAGGTGATGGATCATTTTTAACAGCAGTACATCAATATTCATTCCCTGAGATACCTTTCGTTGGAATAAATACAGGACATTTAGGTTTTTTTCAAGAGATATCTCCTACAAATTTAGATGAGTTCTTGGATAAATTAGATTCTAAGGATTATATAGTTGATTCATTATACTTGGTAGAAGCTTTGGTGTGTACAAGAAATAGTTGTATAAATCTTATAGGAGTAAATGAAATTGTAGTAAAGGGAATAGAATCAAGGGTTATACATTTAAATATTTCTATAGATAATACTTATCTGGAAAGATTCAGTGGTGATGGAGTTATTGTATCTACTCCTATGGGAAGTACTGCTTATAATTTTTCAGCTGGTGGAAGTATTGTATATACTACACTAGATGTTTTACAACTAACACCTCTATCACCTATAAATTCCAAAGTTTATCGTTCTCTTACCACTAGTTCAATTGTTCCAAGTGACATGGAAATACAAATAGCACCAGAATATAGGGATGAAAACTCTTTACTTATTACTGTAGATGGAAATCAACATAGATATGAAAATATAACCCATATAATATTTAAACTTTCTAATATGACTATTAATCTATTAAATATTGGTAAAAAAGATTTCTGGAGCAATGTCAGAGATAAATTTTTATAATAATATATAAATAAGGCTCCCTCTTGGGAGCCTTATTTATATAAGTCTTTCCATTTTATCTACTAATTCTCCAAATAATTTCAGTGCATCATCTATAGGGTTTTTAGTTGTCATATCTACACCAGCTTTTTTAAGTACTTCTACAGGATAATCTGAACTTCCACTTTTTAAAAACTCTAAATAACTCTCTATAGCACCTTCTTCTCCACTTAATATCTTTTGAGATAATTGAATTGCTGCTGAAAATCCAGTTGCATATTGATAAACATAAAAGTCATAATAAAAATGAGGTATCCTTGCCCATTCCATTGCTATTTCATCATCTATAACTATTTGCTCACCATAATATTTCTTATTTAAATCCTTATAAATAATACTGAAAGATTCTGCTGTAAGAGATTCTCCACTTTCTGTCTTTTCATGTATTATCTTTTCAAATTCTGCAAACATTGTCTGTCTATATATGGTTCCTCTAAATTGTTCTAAGAAATGATTTAAAAAATATAATTTTTTCCTAGGTTCTACAGTTGTTTCTATCATATGGTTTATAAGTAAGGCTTCATTTACCGTAGATGCTACTTCAGCTACAAAAATACTATAATTTGAATATACATAGGGTTGTTTTTTCGAAAAATAACTATGCATAGAATGACCTATTTCATGTGCAATTGTAAACATATTATCTAATGTGTTTTGATAATTTAATAGTATAAATGGTTTAGAATCATAAGTTCCCCAAGAATAAGCACCACTTCTTTTACCTTTGTTTTCATATACATCTATCCAACCTGAATTAAATCCATTTTCAACTTCTCTTAAATATTCACTTTTTAAAGGAGCTAATCCTTTTAAAATCTCTTCTTTTGCTTGTTCATATTCTATATCCATATCTATATCTTTCACTATGGGTGTATATAAATCATAAAAATGAATATCTCCTAAATCAAGTGCTCTCTTTCTTATTTCAATATATTTATGCATCTTATATAAGTTTTCATTTACTGACTCAATTAAATTATCATATACCTTTACAGGAATATTATCTCCATCTAATGCAGCTTCTAGAGAAGAATTGTATTTTCTAACTTTAGAATAAAAAATGTTTTTCTTTATATTGGTATTTAAAATACTTGCAAATGTATTTTTATAATCGTTATAGGTCTTATATAGGGCCTTAAATGCATTTCTCCTTAAAGTTCTATCCTTACTCTCCATTAAAGGTATAAATGAGCCATGAGTAATTTGAATTTCTTCCCCATCTTCATTCCTTATACTTGGAAATTCTAAATCTGCATTATTAAGCATTGAAAATGTATTTTCAGGACCATTTGCAATATCCCCCACGCCTGCTATTATAGTTTCTTCTTTTTCTGATAAGATATGTTCCTTCTGTCTAAATATTTCATCTAAATAATGTGAATATTCATTCAAAGCCATTATATCCTTTTTAAATCTTAATATATCCTTTTTTTCTAATTTTAATATCTCTGGAACTATAAAAGAAGAGCTTTCTGAAATATTAACCATTAGTGTAGTTGCTCTATCTGTAAACTCTTGGTACTTAGGATTATTTGTATCTTCATCTTGTTTCATTTTTGCAAAAGTATAAACATTGCTCATAGTTCTAGAAAGCTCATCTTTTAATCTTAAAAGTCTATATAAATTATCAGCATTTGTAACTACATTACCTTTAAATAATGCTAATTCATCTATTAAAATTTTAACCTTTTTAAAATCCTTTTCCCATTCTTCATTATTTTTATACATAGATTCTATGTCCCATTTGTACTTAGAATCTATCTCTTCTCTTAATTTCACTTTTCTCATTTAATTATACACATCCTTATTTTGAATTTTTATTAAAATCATAATCTACATCCTTTAAGAATTTCAACATTAACCCAGCTGTAGTTCTTTGGGCCATAGGTAGGGAACATTTTGTAAGCTTATAATATTTTTCTCTTTTATTTTCAATATGTTTATATTTCTCATACTCTTTTAGAGCTATTTTACCATTAAATATTATATAACTATCTAAATGTTTGAATTCTATTGGCTTTTCACTTGTTCGAAACTCCTTTACTATATCATAGGTAGTTTTTACAAATGTCTCATATTGCTTGTGACTATCCAAGAGACGAATATTTACATGTTGGGCAACAGTCATATCTTGAGTAATATGAAGTGCTGCACCTAAATAAAACATAGCTCTACTTTTATAATCCTTCTTCCAATATGAAAGAGCTTTTTTATAATATTTATTAGTTAAACTCTTTGCATCTTCATGGCCAAACATTCCCCTATGTTTAGTAGGACTATAAAAATGACTTGTACTTTTAAAATCTTGATCTGCCCAAACTACACCTCTATTTAATTCATCCAAATAATGATTATATAATTCAAATTCTTTCATATAATTATTATCAGCTAACAGCTTCATAGATTGATAATTAATAAATCTATGCACCTGACATTCAGTTGTAATTACTTTCTTTTTAAATGGATTTAAAAACCATAATACAGATCTAAAGGCTCTTCCATAATATTCTTCTAATTTATTCATACTACCATCCTTTATGAATATTTATTTTATTATATATATAATACCCAAATAAAACAAAAAAAAAGGTGTTAAACACCTTTTTATCTTAATACCTTCACAAATTTAATTGAATATAAGTCTCCAATCACATAATCATCACTTTCAGCTTCCTGTAACACTACATAATCTACACCTACATCAAGAAGTCTACCTTCTTTATCTATAAAAGTATTAGTACCTATTAAAAAATCTATTCTGACATATTCTCCTATTATATTCATTAAATATCCTTGCATATATTCTTCATCTTTAAGTACTGGTAAATCTTCTCTATCCATATTAGGTTCTCTTGGGATATTAGGATTTCTAGGCCTATCAGGATAGTTATAATTAGGCATATTGGAATTTGGCATATTGTTATAGTTTGGCATATTAAAATTATTTGAATACATTTACAAAAACCTCCTTGATATTTTAAGTTTCTTTATATAATTCTGTTGGATCAAAAAAACAATGCTTTCTTATTCTAGTATTTATAACTCCAGATCTATTTCTTGGAAAGTAACTAGGACATTCGGGGATAAAAGGATTCATATACCATAGGGAATTAACAATATTCCATTGTTTATTGCCTGATAAAGCCCAATCTGCAACATCATAGTGAACTTGTTCTGGCGGAGTAGCCCAAATCGTTTGAGGATTTCTTCTTCCACCTATCACATTTCTTACACAGTCAAATTGGCCTTCTTGAAATATTACATTTCTTAAATTCCCTTGATTTACTCTTTGATATTCTCCATTTGCTACATGTACTCTATTCATAACAACCGTAGCAACAGCCTTCATTCCAGCATCTCCTTCCCCCCCTGCCTCACATTTTATAATTCTTGCTAACAATTCTCGTGCAGACATTGGCATGGAAATCCCTCCTAACTAACTACTATTAGTATATTTATAATCTCCTTATTTTGATACAAAAAAACAAAGGACTTCTTAATATTTAAATATTAAGAAGTCCTTTGTTTTATCTTGCCATAAATCCAGTCTTTTTATATACTTTTCTAAGTGTTTTTCTAGCTACTTTACTTGCTTTTTCGCATCCCTCATTATACACTTCTTTTAAATAATCCTTGTCATTCATATATTCTAAATATTTTTCTCTTATAGGGCTTAAATGATTGACAATAACTTCTGCTAGGTCAGACTTAAACTCTCCATACCCTTTATCCGTATATCTCTTTTCAATATCTTTTATTTCTTCACCAGTTAATTTAGAATAAATTGTAAGTAAGTTTTTGATTCCAGGTTGATCGTCACTATATTTAACTTTGTTTATTGAGTCAGTTATACTTCTTTTAACTTTTCTTCTAATAGTATCTGGATCATCTTTTAATAATATATATCCATTTTCATTTTCAGCTGATTTTGACATCTTTTTTTCTGGATCTTGTAAGTCCATTATTCTAGCTCCAACTTTTGATATGAGGGGTTCTGGTACTTGAAATGTATTACTATATCTATTGTTAAATCTATCTGCTAAATCACGTGCAAGCTCTAAATGTTGCTTTTGATCATCTCCTACTGGTACAGCATTAGTATTATATAGTAAAATATCTGATGCCATAAGCACAGGATAGGTAAATAAGCCAGCATTTAAATTCTTTTCATTTTTTTTAGTTTTATCTTTAAATTGAGTCATCCTATTTAATTCCCCAAGATAAGTCATAGTAGATAATACCCATGATAACTCAACATGTTCTGGTACATGTGATTGTATAAATATAGTCGATTTCTTAGGGTCAATTCCACATGCCATATACAAAGACATGACTTCTAAGGTTCTTCTTCTTAAATCCTTTGGTTCTTGAGGTACAGTTATAGAATGTAAATCTACAACACAATAGTAACAATCATATTCATCTTGTAAATCCACCCAATTCCTTATAGCTCCTAGATAATTTCCAAGTGTCAAATCTCCAGAAGGCTGCACTCCACTAAATATTACTTCTTTTCCACTCATAAAAATCACTTCTTTCGCTTTATTTTTTGTATAAAAAATCCATCGCTCTATTATATATAATAGAGGCGATGGATTAAATCACGGTACCACTCTAATTGACCATTAGTCATCTTTACTCTTTTAACGGTAGAAACCGATAAGCCATACTTAAATTCAAGCTTATACTCCTAAGTCCATTCAGTAAATGCTTAATACTGATCTTTCACCATCATCAGCTCGCTAAATTAAGGGCTTTTACTTACTACTCTTAGTCATAGATTTTATTTATATTGTTTTTTAATTTCCTTTAATATAGTATTTACCCAAATAAAATTATTTAAAATATAATTATAGATTAATAGGCAATTATTATACCACCTTTATTAGCATATACTGTACTTATTCCCCTTGCTTCAACTATTATTACATCTTTAAAATTATATTTTTTTAAAATATCATCTTTTAATTTTTTAGCTTTTTCATATGCATTAACATGAGATATGCCTAATATTTTTTCACTGAATTTAGAAGGCTCTCCTTCTTCTCCTATTACATCTACAAGGTTTAATAATGCTTTGTTTGATCCCCTTACCTTCTTAACAAGTCTTATGTTGCCATCATCAGTTGAACCCATTATAGGCTTTATAGATAGGACTGATGCAATATGACCTTTCATCTTACTCATTCTACCTGCTTTTATAAGATTATCTAAGGATTCTAATACAAAAAAAGTTTTCATTTCTTTTATATATTCATTGGTTCTCTTTATTATTTCATTTTCATCAATACCACTTTTAATTAAATCATTTATTTTTATACATATTAAGGTTTCTCCTACTGAAGCACTTAAAGAATCAAATACATGAACAAATTTACCTTTCCCTTCATCTAACAGCATGTTTTTAGCCATCATTGCGCTATCATAAGTACTGCTAAGTGCTGATGACAATGTTACAACAAAACTTTTCTCACTTTCATTGTATTTTTTCAAAAAATGTGCAGGTGATGGACTTGCTGTTTTAGGATAATCTGAACTTTTTTCCATTTTATCTATGAGTTCATATGTATTTAAATTTTTATCATCTATAATCTCTTCATAATTTATTTGTATAGTTAAGGGTACCAATTCTATATTTATATCTTTTTTTAGCTCTTCATTTAAATCACAACAACTATCTGCTATTATCTTCATTTTTGTTTCTCCTTTACATTTCTAAGTTAATATTATAATATCATATTATTGATATATTGAATAGAATATAAATTTTATTGATAATTTATAGTTATGGAAGGTGAAAAAAATGAATAATATTAAGCTTTTTTCTGATAGTACTTGTGATTTACCCAAGGAATTATTAGATGAATTAAATATCACTATAATTCCCTTATATGTAGTGTTTGGTGAAGATTCTTATAAAGATGGAATAGATATGGATACTCATAATTTATATAAAAGAGTTGATAAGTTAAATAAATTACCTAAAACCTCTGCACCCTCTCCTTCAGATTTCTACAATGCTTTTAAACCATTTGTAGAAAATGGTGATTCTATAATATATATTGGATTATCCTCTGAATTATCTTCTACAATTCTAAATGCAAAACTTACCAAAGATGAATTTGAAGATGCTGATATAAATATTATAGATTCTAAAAATCTTTCTGCTGGTATAGGACTTCTCTTATTAAAGGCAAATGAATTTATAAATAAAGGTATGAAATCAAAAGAAATAGTAAATGAAATAGAAAATATAATACCTAAGGTAAAAACCTTTTTTATAGTAGATGATTTTGAATACTTGCATAAAGGTGGGAGATGTAGCAGTATACAATCTCTAGTGGGAGGATTACTTAAAATTAAACCTATTTTAAAAGTTAATGATGGTAATATTCTTTTAGGTCAAAAACCACGTGGCAAAAAAAGAAAAGCTATTGATTTGGTTTTAAATAGTATCTATCAAAATAAAGATTCTATTGATTTAGATAGAATTATAGTTGGAGAATCAATGTCCTTAATTGATGCTGTATATATTAAAGAAGAACTAGAAAAAAATATGAATTTTAAAGAAATATTATTAATAGAAGCAGGCTGTGTTATATCAAGTCATTGTGGAAAAAACACTTCTGGAATATATTATATAAAAAAATAAAGGCTGAGTTCAGCCTTTATTTTTCTATGTTTAACTTTTCTTTTAATTTATCTAACATATCTTTTGTCATTGCTTCTAAATCATATTTAGGATTCCAATCCCATTCCTTTTTTGCTGCACTATCATCTAATGAATTTGGCCAAGAATTAGCGATTTTTTGTAAATCATTATTTACATCATAATCCATTGTAAATTCAGAAATATGTTTTTTAATTTCATTAGCTATCATTTCAGGATTAAAGCTCATAGCTGTTACATTAAATGCATTTCTATGCTTTAATTTGCTTGCATCAGCTTCTATTAAGTCAATAATAGCATTTATAGCATCTGGCATATACATCATATCCATATAAGTATCTTCATCAAGAGGACATGTGAATTTGCCTTTTTTAAGTGCTTCATAATATATATGAACTGCATAATCAGTAGTTCCTCCACCAGGAAGTGTAGAATAAGATATTAGTCCCGGGAAGCGAACTCCTCTTGTGTCTACTCCAAATTTCTCATAATAATAATCACATAAAAGCTCTCCTGATACCTTTGTAACACCATACATAGTGTTTGGTCTTTGAATAGTATCTTGTGGTGTATCATCCTTTGGAGTGTTTGGTCCAAAAGCTGCTATAGAACTTGGAGTAAATACAGCACAGTTATTTTCACGTGCAACCTCAAGAACATTAAATAAACCATTCATATTAATTTCCCATGCTAATGATGGGTTTTTTTCTCCAACAGCTGAAAGTATTGCTGCTAAATTTATTATCCAATTAATTTCATGCTTTTTTACTATTTCATCTAATTTATCTGAATCTGTTATATCTAAAACTTCAAAAGGTCCTGATTCAACGACTATAGATTCTCTTTTGCTTAAATCGCTAGCAACTACATTTTCATTACCATAACGTTTTCTCAGTTCCATAGCAAGTTCAGAACCTATTTGTCCTAATGCTCCTGTAATTAAAAACTTTTTCACACTCGACACCTCCACTAAATTTTAATGCTTTATAAATAAAGAATAACTTAAAAATAAATAAAAATCAAGTTATTATTATTTAATTAATTAAAAACACTTCCAAATAGATTATCTATTTGAAAGTGTTTTTTTGTTAAAGTTAGGGTTTTTTATATATTATTTTTCCTCTGGTATCCAACCATTTACTAATTCTTCATTTTCATTCATCCATTCTTTTGCTACCTCTAATGGTTCTTTATCACTATCAGATATTTCGCCCATTAATCCACCAAGTTGGTCATCATTCATTTTAAAATTTTCTAAAAAAGTTGCAACTTCTGGCATATCTTCTTTTATGTTTTTTCTAGCTATAGTATGAATTGTTTCACTTTCACCATATACTTTTTTAGGATCTTCTAAAAATTTAAGATCATATCTTGAAAATTTCCAATGTGGTGTCCAACCTGTAACTATAATAGGTTTTTCATCTTTAATTGCAGATGATAATTCTGTAGTCATAACTGGTCCACTACTCTCTAGAAGCTCAAAATCTAAATCATATTCTTCTATAGCTTCTCCTGAAGCTTTCATTATTCCAGCTCCAGAGTCAATTCCAACTATTTGTCCTTCAAATAAATCTTTATTCTCATTTAATTCTTCTATTGAATCAACATCTACATATGACGGTACAACAAGACCAATTTTAGCATTTTCATAATTTGGACCTAAATCTGCTACATCATCACCAAATTGATCCATAAAATCACCATGAGTTAACGGTAACCAACCATCTAAAAATGCATCATAATCACCTTCTGCAAGTGATGTATATATAAGCCCTGGTTCTGCTGTAGTTGATTCTACATCATAACCCATTTTCTCTTCTAAGATAGCTTCTGCTAAATTAGTCATTGCTACACCTTCTGCCCAGTTTACCATTGCAAGTTTAACTTCCCCTTTGCTATCATCACCTGAACCATCGCTAGCTGTATTATCACCATCATCACCACATGCTGATAATACTACAGTCATACTTAATAAAATTACTAAAAATATACTTCCTAATTTTTTCATAATTACCTCCTATTTTTTTATTTATTTATTTTTTCCTAAACTTCCCAATCCTTGAGTTATCCTATCTAAAACCATAGCTAAAATAACTACTGCAAGTCCACCTTCAAAACCAAGTCCTATTTTATATTCTTGTATTCCACGAAGCACTATTTTTCCAAGTCCTCCAGAACCTATCATTGCTGATATTACAACCATAGATAAAGCAAGAAGTGTAGTTTGATTTATACCAGCTAAAATTGTTGGCATAGCTATAGGTATCTGTACTTTAAATAGCATTTGTTTTGAAGTAGATCCAAATGCTATAGCAGCTTCTACAACTTCTTTTGGCACTTGTCTTATAGCTAAATTTGTAAGTCTTACAACTGGTGGCATTGAAAATATTATAGTAGCAAAGGCACCAGGTACTTTACCTAAGCTAAAAAATAAAACTGCCGGTATTAAATATACAAATGCTGGCATAGTTTGCATAAAGTCTAAAACAGGCCTTAATATTTTATCCACTATATCATTTTTCGATGCAAGTATTCCAAGTGGTATACCTATTATTAAAGTTATTATAACTGAACTAAGTACCAGAGCAAGCGTAGAAATCGTATCTGGCCATAATTCCATAGCATCTATTAGTAATAGACCCAATATTGAAAATATTGCAGTGCCCTTGCCAGCTACCTTCCAAGCTATTAATCCTATTATCAAAATCAATAAAATACTTGGTATAAAGTTAAGTGCACTTTCTAAACCTTCAATAGATCCTTCTAAAATATTTTTAATAAAATCAAACAAAAATTCAAAAGTATCTTGTAACCATAAAACAAATTTTTCAAAATATGGTCCTATATGAAATGTAAACATATTATGATTCCTCCCCTACTATTCCAAGTATTATTGATGCTCTTACAATTATTCCAAGTAATACATTCTCACCATCTACTACTGCAATTGGATAATCTGAGCTTTTGGCCATAGGTAATAAATCAATTATTTGCTGATCAGGGGAAGCTTTAGGTACCTCTTTTATCAATATATTATCTAATGATTTTTCTTCTTTTTCTATAGCTTTTATAGCATCCCCTATTGTAACTATTCCTTGTAATTTTTTGTTTTTATCAGTTACATATACGCTGCTAAATTCATTTTCTTTCATTTTTCTTACAGCTGCTCTTGGTCCATCTTTTGAAGATACTAAAGCTTCTGGATTTCTCATTATAGCCTCAGCTGTAACAACTCTTGATCTATCTACATCTTGAACAAATTCTTTCACATAATCATTTGCAGGGTTTGTAAGTATATCTTCACTTGTTCCTATTTGAACTATTACACCATCTTTCATTACTGCTATTCTATCACCTAATTTTAGTGCTTCATCTAAATCATGAGTAATAAAAATGATAGTTTTATGCATTTTTGCTTGCAGTGCTAAAAGTTCATCTTGCATTTCTTTTTTAATAAGTGGATCAAGTGCGCTAAAGGCTTCATCCATTAATAATATATCTGGATCATTTGCAAGGGCACGGGCAAGTCCTACTCTTTGTTTCATACCTCCACTTAATTCATCTGGCATGCTTTCTTCATAGCCTTTAAGACCAACAAGCTCTATAGCTTCTATTGCTTTAGCTTTCCTTTTTTCTTTTTCTACATCTTGAACTTCTAATCCATATTCTACATTCGAAAGAATATTTCTATGTGGAAATAACCCAAAGTTTTGAAATACCATTGATATTTTTTTTCTTCTTATTTCTCTTAACTTATCTTTATCTGCTTTAACTATATCTTGGCCATCTATTAGAATTTCTCCCTGTGTAGGTTCTATCAATCTATTTAGACATCTTATCAAAGTAGATTTCCCACTACCAGATAAACCCATAATTACAAAAAATTCATCTTTTTCAACCGAAAAACTAGCATCATTTATTCCTACTGTATTTCCAGTTGTCTTTAAAATTTCTTCTTTGCTCATCCCCTTTTCTAGCAATGGAAATGCTTTTTTAGGTTTATTACCAAATATTTTATAAACATCTTTTACTTCAACTACTGACATTAAATTCCTCCTTTTATTCAATTTTAACGTTCATTTTAACTGACATCTATAAATGCTAACAAATAAAAACACGTATGTCAAATTCATTATAGGTTTTAAAGTTCGTTTTATTGTAAGATTAACTTAAGAAAAAAATGATGTAGCTTAATATTTTTATTAAGCTACATCATTTTATAAGCTCTCGCCTTTGTATATATCTATCTTTGATTAAATCTAATTCTATGTTAGAATATTTTTTTGAACTCTTAAGTTCTTTTAATTCTCTATTTAATTCTTCTTTTATTATTTCTTTTGCAAGTTCTTTATCCTTTTTCTTTATAAATTCTGGTTCATTTAAAGCTAAATATTTTATAGCTTCTTTAATTTCATTGTTGATAAAACCATTCAAAGATTTATATCTATTAGTTTTTTCTTCTATTCTTTTTTCATAAATATTTTTAAGTATTATTTTATGATAATATTTTAATAATTTAATAGATTCTTCTGTCAAAGCAAATATTGAAATTGAGTCATTACATCTTTTATTTTCAAATTTATTTTTAAGTTTTTCAGGGATTTTTTCCTTCACATTTGTTCTTTCTATAACATATTTTTTCCCCCTATAATTATAAGTTTCTATAATAACCATAGGATTTATATTTTTTTTGATTTTAGAATCTATTCTGAACTGTTTATCATTAAATATAATTCCAGAATAATCTTTACAATAATAATAAATAACACCTTCTACTAAAATGTGCTTTTTTGAAATTTGTCCCCACATTTCTGCTGCTAAATCATCACTGATATCCTCTAAATTAAATTTTTTCTTCATAATTCTAATCCCACTCCTCTAATAAAAGAATAGAACACGTATTCGTTATTGTCAAGAGTTTTTTTGTTAAAATATATATGAACTTATTTGCTTGTAATTTCATGTCATTTGTAATAAAATTTTATATTATAATAAAAAGGTGGGCTTATATGGATACAATTAATCAATTTATAAAATATATCAAGTTAGATGAAGAAAAAAGGATCCTCTTAGCAGTTCAAAATCAATATGAATCTTTTTTAGGAGAAAAAGAAAGCAAGAAAATGATATTAGATGGCATAAAATCAATCTTAGGTGATGATTTTAAGAAATTAGAAATAGGTAAAAATATTGCAAGAATTACTGTAGTAGAAGGAAAAGAAGAAGAATCAATGGAAAAAATTAATGAAGAACTTGTAAAGGGACTTGAAATGGCAATGGCTTTTATGAGCCAAATGCAAAATAAGGATAATCAATAATTGATTATCCTTATTTTTATATAAAAATGTATAATATTATAAAATTAAGTAATACTATTAATATACAAATTTAGTATATTAGGAGGTTTTATAGTGGATAGATTTGCTCTAATACTTGTAATTGTAGGAGCACTTAATTGGGCTTTAATTGCATTATTTCAGTTTGATTTAGTTGCTTCATTATTTGGTGGCCAAGGAGCTTTTTTAAGTAGAGTAGTATATGGGTTAGTAGGACTTGCAGGATTATATTGTATCTCACTTTTATTTAGAGATAGAAATATAGTAGCTGAATAATAAAGAGGTCGGATAATACACCCGACCTCTTTATTTGTTTTTAAGGAGCTTTTAATGTATTTATTACTTTTTCAACTTTAATTACTTTTTTATTAATGTCATTTCTAAGTACAGGTTTAAAGCAATTCATGAAAGATATGGCAGAATCTAGTTTATTTATTTCTTTGTTCTTAGTTAAACTTCTATGTCTTTGTATATTTTCTTTTGCTTTATATATATTCCTCTTTGTATTTAAAACCTTTGAAATCAATTCTTTGCTCTTTCCATCACTATATGCACCAATATTTTCTAATATCTTTTCTTTTTTATCAATGCTCGATAAATTTATTTGACTTTCAATTAAACCATTATATCTTTCTGATCTTATTCTGTTTACCTTATTTAATACATCAAATACATCTTCTACTTTTGATAAAACAATTTGTTGATTTTCTGGAAAATACCTTTTCACACTTTCCATAAGTTCTATTTGATTTCTATAATCTCTATCAAGTTTCAATTTCTTTATATCAAATTTCTCTATATCAAAATTAATATATTTCTTATCTATTAAAAAATATATGGGAATTAAAGCAACTAATATCTTTTTCAAATTTCTCACCTCTTTTCATTTATAAAATCCATATAATTATAATATGTCATTTATAAATAAAGTGTGAAAAATCATTCTAAACCTTTATCACGCCTAAGTTCTGTAATAGACTTTGTAGTTATATATTTTTTATTTAAATCAAGTAATCTTATAGCTTTATCTAAGTCCTTTTTACCTTGTATTTCTATTTCCATATAAGTATCTGGGTAGGTATCTTCATCCCAAGAATCTATTTCAAATAAAATATCTTCATATTGATAGGATATCCTTTCTTTATATCCTATGTAATTAGTAACAAGCCCTAACATTTTAAATATATCAAACATATTATCTTCATTGTCTATATTGACTTCAATTTCTTTATTTTCTCTATATGTTTCATCTGATAATATTGTCTTTAATGTTATCTTTTTTTTATATTCATTATTTATATTATTTTTACTAGTTCTTATTCTTAAGTATCCATTATATTTATTTTCTATTCTTTTATCTAAAGTATCTAGTATTATGTTTTTTTGGTTTTCTTCTTTTATTTTTTTTGCACCTATTTTTTCTAATTTTTCTATCATCTCTATTTTATTTATTCCAAGCACCTTTACTTCAAGTTCTTTAGTCACAATGTCACCTCTATTCTAAAATTTTTATAGGATTAAAATTTATATAATCACTTGCTATACATTTGAAACTTATTCCATCAAATATTCCTTCTTTTATATGTTTATGTCCTTCTCCATGAAGATGCCCATATACACATATATCTACATTATGTTCTTTCATTATACCTACAAATTCATTTGTATTTCCTGATATATTAAAGGGCGGATAATGTATCATTACTATCTTTTTTTTCATATTTTTTATTTGCTTTAAAGATAATTCTAATCTATTCATTTCTCTATCAAATATCTTATTATCTTTTTCTTTGAATTCATCACTATCTTTTGGTATCCAACCTCTAGTACCAGCAATACCTATATCATTGTATTTAAAACCATCATTATATAAGAAATGAATATTTCTAAGATCTAAAGCATTTAATTTAGCTTTAGTTTCCCACCAATAATCATGATTTCCTTTAGAAATCACTTTATGTCCTGGAAGTTTTTCTATTTTTTCAAGATCTATTTTAGCTTCTTTTAATTTAAGGCCCCAACTTATATCACCAGCTAATAGGATTAAATCTTCTTCATTTATTTTTTTTATCCAATTATCAAAAATATTTTTTTCATGATTTTTCCATTTAGAATCAAATATATCCATAGGTTTATCTCCAATAGGATCTAAATGTAAATCTGCAATTGCATATATAGCCATCTTACCACCTCTATTAAATTTCAATATATTTAAACTCATAGTTTTTATTTTTCAATATTTGTTTTTCTCTCATTTGGCAAGTAAATAATATTATTTGTCTTTTCTTTGACTCATTATATATAAAATCTAAAATAGAATTAAGCCTATTATCATCATATTGTATAAAACAATCATCTAATATTAATGGTATCTTTTTATTGTTTTTTATTATATCTATAATGCCAAATCTAAGCGAAAAGTATATTTGATCTATAGTACCATAACTAAGACTATCCATATCTATAAGATTATTATCCTCACCTACTACCTTTAATCCTAGGTTTTCTGTTATTTTTATATTTTTATATTTTTCATTTGTAATTTCTGATATTATATTTGATACATTTTCATTAAGTTTAGGAGCAAATTCTCTGTGAATATTTTTAGATATACTTTCAATAGTATTTTTAGCTATGTCTATTGATTTAAGTTGATTTTCATATTCTAACGCTTCTTGTTCTTTTATAGAAATATCCTCATCTATTTCTTGTATTGGAGGAAATAAAGAGTGCATGGTTTCAATTTTTTGTTCCAAACTGGATATTTCTTTATCTTTTTTTCTTATAGTATCATTTAAAGACTTCAGTTCTTCTAAGGAGTTTTCATCATTTAAGTCAATGTTATCTATGTTCATTTGTGAACATGCTTTGACTTCTTCTTCTAATTCTTCAAATGTTTTATTCATTAATATGCTGCTTAATATCTCTCTTTTATAATTAATTTCTTTTATAATATCTTCATATCTTTTTCTTTTTTCTATTCCTTCTTTTAGATCCTGTGAATTTTCAAATTTATATTTATTTAATATCAATTTAATACCCAAGTTTTCAGCATTTAATTTTGTCTTTAATCTTTCTATTTCAGTGTTTTTTTCTAGTTTTTGACTTTGTAAAAATCTTTCAGTTTCTCTTAATTCATCTTCCTTTGATTTTATCTCCATTTCTAAAGATTTAATTAAATTTTCATTGTCATTAATAGTTGATTTTTTATTTTTAACCCTTAGTAAAAAGTAAATATTAAAAATAAAAAATATAATGGAAGTTAAATAATAAATATCACTAAATAAGTAAGCAATAATCAAACCGCCTATGAAAAAAAATGAAAATAAAAAAACTAATATTTTATTTATTGTTATGGATTTTTTAAGTTTTTGATTTTCTTTTAATTGTCTTTTATAATCACCTTTTTCATTATATCTTAATTTTATTTCTTCTAAATGATCATTTATCAAATCCATTTTTTTATTAATCTCTATTAAACTATTTTTTATTATTTCAATATTTTCTTTTATAGAGTTTATGCTATTTTCATGTTTTATTATTTCCCCATAATCTTCTATTTTAATATCTTTAAATCTTTTAAATACATATGATTGTTTATGAAGCTTATCAACTTCTTCTAATAATTTTTTTACCTTAGAATGTTTTTCATTTAATTCCTTGCATTTGTATTTATAGATATCTTCTTCTAATTTTTCTTTCTTTTTTAAAAAATTATTAAATATATTTTTTTGTTTTTTCAAGTCTTCTTGAAATTTCTTGGTATCATCAAATATTTTATATGCTTTATTCCTTTTTATATTTAAATTATTTATCTCTTCAACTATTTTACCATATGGAGAAGTTTTAAGTCTGTTTTTAGTTCCTATATCATCTATTCTTTTTTCTAATCTTTCTATAACTTTTTTTATCGATATATCATCATCTAAACTACCACCCATATTTATTAGCTTATCTTTTACTTCTTTAGAAAAACTTTCATCTGTTTGGCTTTTTAGTTGAGGAATACTTACAGTATTCATATATATGGATTTATTTATGCCAAAATGAAGACTAGCTGGCTCTATAAGTCTTGTAATAGGATTATATTCATACATATTACTAATATCTTCACCTGTTTTATCATCAAATATTTTTACCTCATCATTACCTTTGATGAAATTACGCTCTATATTAAATGTCTCACCCTTATATGAATATTTTAATGACCCTCTATATTGATTTTCATTCCATGGAAAATATTTATCATATTGATCATTATATCTTTTAGTTTTAGTATAAGTTTTAAAAAAACTAAAGAGCATTGCTTCTATAAATTTATGTATGGTGCTTTTACCTGCTTCATTTTCACCATAGATTATATTCAATCCATTTGATAATTTCATCTTTTTATTTTTAAATTTTCCAAAAGAAAGAATATTTAATTCTTCTATATTCATTACATACCCTTCTCCTTTAACAGTTCTTCCATTCCTATAGTCAATGCTTGATTTATTATTTCATCTCCTAAGTCTTTTTCCTTCATTTCTTTTATAAATTTCCCAATAATATTATCTTTATTTTCTCTTAACATACTTTCTAAATCATAATCTTCTTTTGTATTATCTATAATCTTTAAAAAATAAAAATCATCTTTTAACTTATATTCTAGTTCCTTTATCTTATATTTCATATCCTTATCTATAAATCCTTCTAGAATTATTCTAAAGAAATCCTTTTTAAAATTATCTTTATCTTCCATATCAATTATTTGATTTAATATATCATTATAAGTCATTTGAGAATCTATATTTAAATATAAATTATGATAATTTCTTTTGGCAATAGGTATGAAATTCAGATCTAAGCTATTTTTATCTACTACCCCTTCAATGATACCATGTTCTCCTAATTCACCAAAATCTAAAGGTTCTGGAGTGCCTGGATAGCATATGTTTCCTCCTATGCATTGGTGTTTATGTATATGACCTAATGCTAGGTAATCAAAACCTAAATTTTCAACTATTTTTTTATCAATAGGCATGTACTTTGAATTCTTATCTAATAAATCAGCATGTAATAATAATATATTATTTTTATCTTTATTTATCTTTATATTTTCAAAGTTTTCTTTTGATTTCTCTTTTTCATACCAGCTAAGTCCCCATATTTCAGTGTTATATTCTTCAAATGTTAATTTATCTAATTTTTCATTGGACATTATATATACATTTTCATTCCAATCAATTAAATTATATAAGGATTTTTCATTTAAATAATCATGGTTTCCACTTATCATTATTACCTTTGTTTTATTTATTTCTTTAAAACTGTCATTTATTATTTTCAAATCAGCTATAGTGCAAAGCTCGTCTTCAAATAAATCTCCAGCTATCAATAAAAAATCAGTGTTTTTAAGCTTACATCTCTCTACTATATTAAGAAAAGTATCCATTATTTCCATTCTTTTGTTTTTGCTAGTAGATGAATCTAAAATACCTCTTGTAAACTTCATACCTATATGTACATCTGCTGTATGTATAAAGCTAATACTCATTTGTTTCACCTCTATAATATAATTGTTTTTATTCTTTATATACTATAACTATTATAACAGATAAAAAAGTTAAATTGAAAAAAACATATTATTGTTATAAGATACTTAGTATAATTAAACTTTAGGGAGGTTTTTTGATGAAAAAAATTTGTCAAGGATTAGTATTTGTAATTTTTATTTCTATAGTTTCAATGCTTTTAAATACATATTTATTAGGATTTATAGAAACATTAACTATTGGAATAATCTTAGGTATAATAATTACTAATACTATAGGATATGGTGAAAATCTAGAAGCTGGCATCACTTATTCACTAAAAAAAATATTAAAATGGGGTATTGTGCTTTTAGGGGTTAAATTGAATTTTAATGCTGTTATAGAACTTGGGCCTATGATACTTATTTTAGTTATAATTATAGTAGTTTCTGCTTTAATCCTTTCACATTTAATTGGTAAATACTTTTCTTTAAACAATAAACTATCTACCCTCTTAGGAGTAGGTTCATCTATTTGTGGTGCTTCTGCAATTGTAGCTATGGGTCCTGTAATAGATGCAGATGAAGAAGATACTGCTATATCTGTTGCTATAATCAGTCTTCTTGGAGCACTTGGTGTAGTTATATATTCTTCACTTTCTTATGTCATCCCTTTATCTGATATAGAATATGGCATATGGGCTGGTAGTTCCCTTCAAGGTGTTGCACATGCTTTAGCTGGGGCTGGAGCGCGAGGTGCTGACAGTATAAGTATGGAAATAGGAACTATTGTGAAGATGGCAAGAGTGACATTACTTGCACCTGTTGCAATTATTTTAAGTATGATTTTTAACACTTCTAAGTCTGGTGAGAAAAAAAGAGTCAGTTTTCCTATTTATGTATTACTTTTTATATTAGTAGGAGCATTTTTCACAATTAATGATATATATAAGCTGATTCCTGTAGCTTTTTCTATAGGCACTTTAAATATTGATTTAATATTTATATTAAAAGAATTAAGTAACTTTTTTATTCTTATGGCAATGGTAGCAATGGGATTAAAGGTAAATATAAAATCATTTACATCTACTGGCCTAAAAGCACTTTATGCTTGTAGTATATTATTTTTCTTGATTTCAATTTTTAGTTTAGTATTATCAAAAATAATGATCTAATGTGACTTAAATCACTTATTGATTATCCTTCTTAAGGGTATAATTGTATATAGTTATAATAAAAGGAGGTAGTTTTGTGAGTAGATTTTTAGGTCCAATACATCATTGGTTATTTAGTAAGATAAAATTGCATGAAGAATTAGAAAAAAATATTGTAGGTAGTTTAAGTAATAAATATGGTCTTGAAATAGAACAAACACATGAAGTTTTTCTGGATAAATATGGTGCTCTTTTAGAAGATAAACCATTAGAAGAACTTATAGATACAGATAATATCCATGGCTGGTTACAAGAAAATATCAATACTGTTGAAACAAGATTTGCAGATTTTGTAACTACTGTATTAGATAAATTCCCTGGTGAAGCAATTGTAATTATTGAATCAGAATATGAAAAGCAAGGTAGGGAATGTGGATTAGATGCAAAAGAAAAATATCCAGTAAATGATGCAATGGAAATTTTCAAAGCATTAAATAATTATATTTTAGATGGTATGCCATGTGATAGTGCAAATAATGTTACAAATTCTAGTGAAGAGAAAATAGAGTGGCAAGTTACAAATTGTCTTCATAAAAAATATTGGGAAAAAGTAAATGGAAATACTGATATTTATTATAGTTTAAGATCCCTTTGGAATAGTAATTTCGTAGAAAATGCTAATAATTCATTTGGATATGAATATGAAGATAAGAGTGGTAGCCTAGAACATAACATTTATAAAAAATAATATTAAAAAAAGTAGATATCATATGATATCTACTTTTTTTGCTTTTATATTTATATTATGCTAATTCTTTTTCTCCACCCATGAACATTGCAATGTCACTTTCAACTTCTCCATTTGGAGCTATACCAAATTTGTCAACTAATACATTAGCCACATTTGGTGAAAGGAATGCTGGTAATGTTGGTCCTAAGTGAATATCTTTAACACCTAGTGCAAGTAACGCTAATAATACTATTACAGCTTTTTGCTCATACCATGCAATATTATATGATATTGGTAATTCATTTATATCTTCTAATTCAAATACTTCTTTAAGCTTCATTGCAATAACTGCTAATGAGTATGAATCATTACATTGTCCTGCATCAAGTACTCTAGGAATTCCTCCTATATCACCAAGTGGTAATTTGTTATATCTATATTTTGCACAACCTGCTGTAAGAATAACTGTATCTTCTGGAAGTTTATCTGCAAACTCAGTATAATAATCTCTTGATTTCATTCTTCCATCACAGCCTGCCATTACAAAGAATCTCTTTATAGCGCCTGTCTTAACTGCATCTACAACTTTATCTGCAAGTTGCATAACTTGATTATGTGCAAATCCACCTACTATCGAACCTGTTTCTATTTCTGTTGGTGCATCTAATTTTTTAGCCATTTCTATTATTTCTGAGAAATCCTTCTTACCATTTTCATCTGATTCTATATGAGTACATCCAGGATATCCTGATGCCCCTGTGGTAAATATTCTCTTTCTTATTTCTTCTTTTTTAGGTGGTACTATACAGTTTGTTGTAAATAGTATTGGACCATTGAAGCTTTCAAATTCAGTCAATTGTTTCCACCATGAGTTACCATAATTTCCTACAAAATGATCATATTTTTTGAATTCTGGATAATAGTTAGCTGGTAGCATTTCACTATGAGTGTAAATGTCTACTCCAGAATCTTTTGTTTGCTCAAGTAATTGTTCAAAATCTTTTAAATCATGTCCTGATACTAATATAGCAGGGTTATTTCTTGTTCCAATATTAACTTCTGTTATTTCTGGATTACCATATGAAGAAGTGTTAGCTTCATCAAGTAATGCCATTGATTTTACTCCATAGTTCCCTGTTTCTATAGTTAAGGCTACTAAATCATCTGCTGATAAACTATCATCTAATGTAGCTTGAAGTGCTTTATATATAAAATCATATATTTCTTCATTAGTTTTCCCTAAGTTTAAAGCATGATCAGTATATGCAGCCATTCCCTTTAATCCATAAGTTATAAGTTCTCTTAAAGATCTTACATCTTCATTTTCTGTAGTAAGTACTCCTATTTCTTCGCCCTTTTTAAGCATGTCCTCTTTTCCATCTACAGTAAATGTAGCTGAATCATGTAAATCACTAATTTCTACTTTGCTTCTTAATTCATCTCTAATTTCAATCATTTTATTTATTTCTTTAGCAATTGAATCTTCATCAAAGTTAGCATTAGTTATTGTAACAAATAAGCCATTTAACATTTTATTGTTAACCTCGCCTAACTCAGGTACATTTAAATTTCCTTTTATTACTATTTCTGAGATTCCTTTTAATGAATATATTAAAAGATCTTGTAAGTTTGCTACGTTGCTTGTCTTACCACACACCCCTTTAACAGTACATCCTACGTTTTTTGCTGCTTCTTGACATTGATAACAAAACATTGACATCATAAAACCTCCCTGTTCTTTTCTTAATTCCATAATATTATATACCCTAAAAGTTATCTGTGATTCATATCACAAGAATTTAATTTATAATATCAATAATCTCATAATTATTATCTCCAATTAAGTCAATTACTTTTCCATTTATATTTACAATGGGTCTTGTAGGTATTGCCTTATTGATTTCTATAATCTCTCCTATACTGCCATCATTTAATTTCACTCTACTTCCAATATAGTGTTTTGAAATATTGTTTAAAAAATCTGTAGTAATTTCATTATCTAATATGCCAACACTATTATAAAGTATCTCTTCTGCAGCCATAAAAGGTGATTTTTTCTTTTTATATATCTTATCAGTTGTCATAGCATCAAATATATCTGCAATTGATATTATCTTGCCAAATTCATGTATTTCATCAGATTTAATTCCTAAAGGATAACCACTTCCATCTTCTCTTTCATGATGATGAAGTGCACCATATGTAATTTCTGGATTTATATTAGAAATTTCTTTTAAAATTTTATATCCAGTTATTGTATGATTTATTATTATAATAAACTCTTCTTGACTTAAGGGCCCTGCTTTATCAATTATCTTTTGAGGGACCTTTATCATGCCTATATCGTGAAATAGCCCTGATATTAATAAATCTTTTAACCTTTTATTTGAATATCCTAATGCTATCCCTATGGTTAAAGATATTAATCCAACATTTATGGAATGATATATAAGATATTTACTATTATCTGATTGTTTTAATAATGATAATATATTATTATTGTTTAATATATATTTTATAATCTCATCTATCTCATCATCTAAATTACTGATCTTGACTTTTTTTCCTCCATTAATATCAGTAAATAATATTTCTATCTTATTCTGTAATTCATCATAAATTTCAAAGAACTTATGATTTTCTAAATCATTATTTGGCCTCATGTTTTTTTCCAATATATCACACCTCTTTAAATATTATGCTACTATAAATACACCTTTTATTCTACTTAATATAAAAGAAAATTAAAGTATTTAAGTATAGAGTAAAATGAATATAATATTAATATAATAACTATCGAATTTTCTACTTTACCTCCAGTTTTAATTGATAAAGGAAAAGAAAAGTTTTCACTAAAAGGATAAAGTATTTCAATTCCTCCCTTAGTGAAAAAATCAGCAGCCAAATGTGATATATATCCAATGTAAAAACCTAAATATATATCATTATATCCAAATTCATGTACTAAACTTCTGCCTAGCTTTATAAAAAGAAATATACCCAATAAACTATGAGTAAAACCCCTATGCTTAGATACTCCTATTAAAATAGTTATTACTCCTCCTATTAAGAATGTAAAATTATTGTTTAAACTATAAATATATAGTAAAATCAAGCCTATTAAAGTATAAAATAATATCTTATATGAATTATTTTTATGTTGAAGTAATTTTTGATTTATTTTGCTTTTTGGATGATCAATATCAGGCATTAAAGCTCCTATTGATGTTCCAAATATCACTAAGGAAATACTTTCAATATCTCTGTTTAAGGCAATTGTAACTCCAGCTGCTAATCCTACTACTAAATGTGATTTGCCTTGCATTTATTTTTCCCCCATTTTAAAAGAACGTTAGTTCTATTATACCATAAAAGATCTAGGATAGCCCAGATCTTTTATTTAAAGCTTAATTTATTAATTTATCTATATCAGCATAGTATTTTAATTTTTCATAATCTATATTCTTTAGTCCATATTCTTCTAAAAAAACCTTTAATACGTTATAGTTTTTATAGTTTAATACTATTGATCTGATTATAACCGAAATATCTACATATCTATCGCCTATGCCACTTCTACCTAAATCAATAAATCCAGATATATCATCATTATCTATCATTATATTGGGGAAACAATAATCTCCATGTGTAAAAACTAAATCTTCTTCTATAGGTTTAAATTGAAATAGAGATTTATATATTCTTAGATTCCTTTTGTGATTATACATGTTTTTGATTAATTTTAATTTATCATTTATAGTTTCATTAAATTCACAATTTGAAATGTCTATATTATGTATCTGTTTTAAAGCTTTACCTACTTTTTGAGCTACAAAGTATGGTCTTTGTAATATTTCTTGTGTTAATATATCACTACCTTTTATTTTAGATAAAAGTAAATATTCATAACCATCTATTTTTTTAAAGTAATATACTTTTGGAACTGGCAATTTATCCTTTAGCCAATCAAGTTTAATCTTCTCTGATTCAAGATAAGAAAATTTATCTTCTTTGGAAATTTTAAGAAAATAATCCTCACTATCACTTGTACCTCTTAACAAAAAAACCTCTGATCCAGAACAGCCTTTATTATTTCTTATAATCATTCTATTTTTAATTATTTCTTTTAAATCTATTGGCATATCATATTTCAAGATTTACACCCCATTTTAACTCTTTACTCTTATGATATGATTTAAAGACACTTTATATTAATCTTCCCTTAACTTCAAAACCAGAATTTCTTCCAATATCTTTAAATATAATAGTATTATTCTTTTTATTTTTTAATTCTATCTCTATGGAAGAAGTTAGACTTTCTTCAACAGTACCATTCATATTCCCATTTTTAGGTGATATCAACCTAGTGGTATTATGCTTTATTATTTTTACATGTAAACTATATTTAGAATCACTAACTGTAAATTCTATACTATCATCCATGTATTTAAGTTTATTTATTTTTGATCCTGTATAAGTAGTAAATCTATACAACTTACCTTCATGTAATAAACCCATTAAAAATCCATTAAATTCCCTTCCTATAAAAGGGATGTTTGCAATAGATATAAATATAGAATTATTTTCTTTGCTAAAATGATTTGATTGTGCCCATATCCAAGTTTTTGGAAAGGATGTGCCCCAATCTTTTTCTATATAGCCTTTTCCTTTATCAAAATTAATAGTTTTTGAATTTATATTTATATTTCCATAAATATCATGATTCATACTAACTACTCCATGATAACATTCCATAAAAGGCATAAATCTGAACCATCCCATAGCGCCCGGTGAAAGTAGTTTAACTGGCCATTCTACATTATTTTTAAATTCTAATTTTCCTTTTAATTTTAAATCATTGGTATCTATATCTAATATTAGCTTATCTTTACTAAATAAATTACCACCTATTTTTACAATAAATTTATCTTCTTCATAAGTAAAGTCTTTATAGAGGTATTCTATATAGTAGGCTTTATTATTATTTCCATCATTTACTTGAATGAAACTATGACTACTACCATCATCTTTTATTGAAATACCTGGTATTATTGCAAGAAAATTTTCTTCTTCTTTATCAACTAATTTAAAATACCAACCTTCAAAATATTCCTTTTTCTCATGTTTACCTTGGAAATTATCTGGATTCCATATATTTTTAATTCTTCCCATTTATATCCCTCATTTGTTTTAATATATTTCACCTCGGTAATAAAAATAATATTGTAAAGAAGTGACATATGCTTCCACCTAGTACAAATAAATGCCATATAGCATGGTTGAATTTTATCTTTTTATTTGCATAAAATATTGTTCCAATAGTATATGATAATCCACCAGCTATTAAAAAAATGATACTCTCTAAACTTATAGAATTAATAAGAGGTTTAATAGCTATAACAATTAGCCATCCCATACCTAAATATAATAATAGAGAGACTATAGCAAATCTCTTTACAAAAAATATCTTAAATGCTATACCTAAAATAGCTATTCCCCAAACTATACCAAATAAAGTCCATCCAAGTTTACCCCTTAATGGAATAAGCATAAGCGGCGTATAAGTTCCCGCTATAAGTAAATAAATAGACGCGTGATCGCATATTTGAAAAATTTCCTTTACTCTTCCTGTTGGAAAACTATGATAAAGAGTAGATGATAAATATAATATTACAAGTGTAGCACCATATATAGCAAAACTCACTACATGCCATACTTCTCCATATATTGAAGCTAACACCACTAAAATAGTAAGGGATGCTATAGCAAATGCTAGACCTATACCATGTGATATTGCATTAGTTATTTCTTCACTTTTTGAATATATTGCTTTTTTATCCATAAAAAATTCTCCTTTACAATTTTTCTTATATTTATAATTGGATCTTACCTTCTATTATATAGTATTAACCATTATATTGTAAGAATAACTTATTGTATAATAAAATATTGGGTATTTAAATATATATAATTTGGAGGTGTTTTGATGAAATTTTTAAAATTGCTTTTATTAATAATTTTAATATCAATTATAGTAATAGGTGTATTAGCTTTTTCTGGTGAAAATATAGAATCTACTAAAAAATTAGATGAAGAATTTTTGATAGATAGAGTGGTATTTAAATCAAATTTAGACATTTATAATAAAAACACTGTTAGTTTTACGGAAGAAGAAGTGAATGGATTATTAGCCAAAAGATTAGTGGACAGATTGAATTCTAATATGGAAAAAAATAAAGAGATAAAAAATGTCTATTTAAATTTAAAAGACGGAAAAATAGTTACTAAAGCTTCATTTAAAAATTCTCCTTTTATATTAATTATGGATTTAAATATATCTTTAGATTTAGATAGGAATACATTAAACTTTAAAGTTGCAGATTTTAAAATAGGTAAATTACCTTTACCAAATTCATTATTAAATAGTTTTGGATTAAAAGATATTAATGATTCATTATATCTAAATATAAATAAATTAGAAGAAATAGATATTTTAGATATTAATTTAAATGAAGAGAATATTGAAATTAGTTATAAAACTAATAATGATAAAATTATTGAAAAATATGTCCCTAAAAATCAAAAGGAATTTATAAAAGAAATAGAAAGTTTATTAGAAAAAAGTGAAACTTCTAAAAAGCTAGCTAACAATATTGTAAGAGCAGCATTATTATATGGAACTGAGACAGAAATGCCCGGGTCTTTAATAGATGATTTAGAAAATAATTTTATAGACTTAGATAATAAAACTAAAGCAAATTTAGTTTTTACAATGTTAAAATATAATATAGATTATTTTGTGGATATATTATTAAAATGAGAGCATGAAATTATGCTCTCATTTTAATTTAATACATATCCGGCTAATATTTTTTGCACATTATTAATATTGTTATTTTTGCCAAATTGTTTTGATATAGGTTCAGATGTACCTGATATCCATATTTTAAGTTCTGAATCCATGTCAAAATGTCCTGCTGTTTCTACACTAAAGTGAGTGATGTTTTTATATGGCACAGAATGATATTCTGTCTTTTTACCACTTACTCCTTGTTTGTCTATTAATATAAGTCTCTTATTTGTAAATACAAATAAATCTCTAAAGATATTAAATGCTCTTTCAACATGCTCACCATTTGCAAATATATCTATTAATTCTTCTTCTATTTTTTCTATATTAACCTCTGATGCATTTCCTAATAAACTATCAAAAATACCCATATCGCCCACCTCTTATATTATATTTGTTATATTGATATTATAACAATATATATGCAAGATTGAAAGGACTCTTGATTATAATATGTCAAGTATATGTTTTTTAATATCGTTAAATTTATTTGTAGTGACTATATCTTTATGTCTTGGCTTTGGTAAATCTATTATTATCTCTTCTTTTACATTTGCTGGTCTTTCAGATAATATATATATTCTATCTGATAGAAATATTGCCTCTTCTACATCATGAGTAATAAAAAATATTGAAGCTTCTAATTTATCTAGTATATCTAAGAGCCACAATTGCATTTTAGATTTAGTTATAGCATCAAGCCCTCCAAAAGGCTCATCCAATAAAATTATATCTTCTGAAAACATATATGTGCGAAGGAGTGCTGCGCGTTGCTTCATACCCCCTGATAATTGATGAGGATATTTATATTCAAATCCATCTAATCCAAATATATGAAAGTAATCAGCTACCTTTTTACGTGCTTGTTTTTTATCCATTCCCTTTAATACTAAGGGAAGAGATACGTTATCAATTATTTTTTTCCAAGGCATAAGTAAATCTTTTTGATACATATAACTTACCCTGCCAGTTTTTGATGTATAATCTTCACCTTCTATATAAATATTGCCATCATCTGGTTTCATGAGTCCTGATATAATATTAAAAATAGTGCTTTTTCCACTACCACTTGGTCCGAGTATGGTTACAAATTCTTTTTCATTTAAATTTAATGTAATGTCATCTACAATTAATAAATCTTCAAATGATTTGGAAATATTATTTATTTCAACTTTATTTTTCTGGCAAGAAGTCATTTGTATACGCCTCTTTTACTTCAAGTTCACTTTCTATTAATTTCTTTTCATACATCCAATTAGCATAGTTGCTCCAGATATCTTCTTTCATTTCTCCCCATCTATCTACACCTTTTTTATATTCATCAGCTAAATATTTTTGGCTTTCTATTGCTATATTCTCATCTATTTCTGAATTGTCTTTTAATAGTTCCATTGCTGCTTCTTTTGGTTTTTCTATTGAAAATTCATATCCTTTTTCTGTAGCCTTTAGAAATTTCCTTGCAAGCTCTGGCTTATCTTCTAATAATTTTTCATTTGCAATTATAACTGGTGTATAGAAATTTAAATCTTTATCAAAATCTTGAAGTTTAATAAAATTCAAATCTATTCCTTTTTCTTTAGCTGCTACACCATCCCAACCATAAAAAATCCAAGTGAAATCTACATGATCCTTTACCGCAGTAAAAAAATCTAGACTACCTATATTCACCATTTCCACTTTAGAAAAATCAGATTCTTCCTTTTCCATAAGCCCCTTTATCATTGCTTCTTCCATAGGTGCACCCCAGCCACCATACTTTTTATCTTCAAAATCTTTTGGAGTTTCTATGTTTTTGTCTTTTGGCGATGCAAATCCAGAAGTATTGTTTTGTATTACAGCTGAAATAGCCTTTATAGGCAGAGGATTTTCTGAAGTTCTTGCATAAGTAACTTCTTCTTGATAACTAATTCCAAATTCCCCTTGTTCATTAGCTATTAAATTTGCAGCCCCACCTTCTGATGGTTGAATTATTTCAACATCCAAACCTTCTTCTTCATAATAGCCTTTATTCTTTGCTACATATAATCCTGTATGATTAGTATTTGGTACCCAATCTAAAATCACAGTTACTTTTTCTAACTCTTGATTCTTTTTATTGCTTGTCTCATCATTTGAACAAGCTACTATAATTGATGATACTAGTATTAATATTATAAATATAGAAATCACTTTTTTCATTTATTTTCACTCCATTTATTAATTTTTATTGACTTCTTCCCAAGGCATTAAATATTTTTGAAATAAATTAATAATTTTAAATAGTATCATGCTAAGAATAACTATTATTATTATAACTGCAAAAAACTTATCTAATGCAAATGAATGCCTTACTCTTATCATATATACTCCAAGCCCATCTTTTCCTCCTAGCCATTCTCCTATAACTGCTCCCATAATACTATATGTTGCAGCTATTCTAAGTCCAGAAAAAAAACTAACTAAGGATGCTGGAAACTTTACTTCTTTAAATATTTGAAATCTACTTGCTCCCATGGATTTTAACAAGTTTAGTAAATCCTTATCTACAGATTCAAGTCCATGAATTAAACTAACTAATATAGGGAAAAAACATACGAGAATTACTACCATTATTTTTGGCAGTTTTCCAAAACCAAACCATGCAGCAAATAGTGGTGCTAAAGCAATTATTGGTACAGTTTGAGATACTATTATTATTGGATAAATTGCTTCTTTTATTATTTTTATATTATCCATAATAATAGCTAAGATTATAGCAAGTATTATAGCTATTATAAACCCAAGTGCTGCTTCTTGAATTGTTGTAGATATATGTTTCCATATTTCTGGATGTATATTTGGAAACACCTTTATGATATCTGTAGGTGAAGGCAAAATATATTGCTTAACCACACCAATTTTAACTACTAATTCCCAAATAAATAATAAAAAGAAAAAGAAAACACTAGGTATTATCTTACTTTCTATATTTCCCCACCTTTTCATTCATTGTCACACCTTCTGCTTTATAATCTATTTTTACTACTGATAATACTCTAGAAGAACCTTCTCTTACACATATATTTTGAGCTTCTTTTACTATATCCATAAGATCATCAAATTCTCCTTCCATTGTAGTTCCCATAGGTCCTACTTGATATTTCACTCCTGAATTATCAATGTATTTTATAACTTCATCAACTACATCATATAATCTTTCATCCTCTACTCTTGGTAATACTTGAAGTTCTACATTTACTATTGGCACAAAACCATCTCCTTTAAATTGATTTATTAAATAAAATAAACCCCTCCATATATATGAAGGGGTAAATATCTAAGGTGCAAATATTATTCTCCCTTCGCTGGCATTATCCAGTGCAGGTCTAATGGGTCGAATTTTATTTCCTCTCAGCTAAATTAGCTCCCCAGATTTTTATTATATTTCAAATTAATTGTAATACATTAAATCTTAAATGTCAATTATATTAATTGAACTTATAATTATTGGGTAAATTAAATATATGAAAATTTAGGAGGTTTTTAAATGTCAAAAGATGTTAAAATCTACACTACTAGTACTTGTCCATTTTGCCTAAGGGCTAAAAGATTAATGGATAATAAAGGTGTAGAATATGAAGAAATAGAAATAAGCAATAATATGGAAAAATTAGAAGAGTTAAAGAAGGAAACCAATAGTAGTACTGTACCTCAAATTTTTGTAGATAATAAATTTATCGGTGGGTGTGATGAAATAGTAGCACTTCATAAAAAAGGTGAGTTTGATCAAGTTTTTGGTATAAAATAAAGGTGGCTATAATAGCCACCTTTATTTTATATCTTTTATTATTTTAGCTGGATTTCCTCCAACTACTTTATTAGCTTCCACACTCTTAGTTACAACACTACCACCAGCAATCACAACATTATCTCCAACTGTTACTCCAGGATATATAGTAGATCCTCCACCTATCCATACATTTTCACCTATTTTTATAGGGCGAGCAAACTCTAGCCCAGAATTTCTCTCTATAGGATCTGTTGGGTGAGTTGCAGTATATATTCCAACATTAGGTCCTATCATTACATTATCGCCAAATTCAACCTTACAGGAATCTAATATAACACAATTATGATTTACATAAAAATTCTTTCCTATGACAATATTATAGCCATAGTCACAAAAAAAATTAGGCTCAATATAAGAATCATTTTCTGTATCAAAAAGTCTTTTAAGAACTTCTTTTCTTTCATCTAATTGATAAGGTTTCATATCATTATATTTTTTACATAATATCTTTGCTCTCATTCGATCTTCAAATAATTCTTCATCTGTAGCATCATACATATCTCCAGCTATCATTTTTTCTTTTTCAGTCATGAGTACACCTCTATTTGTTTAATATATTTAAATACTTTTTAAGTTCTTCTTTATCCTCCCTACCAGAAATATAAAAAGTTATTTTACTTTCTTTTTGATCCTTTTTTTCTTTTATATTTAATATGTTTTTTAAATTTTTGATAGTACCATAGTTACCATCTATTATATCTATATCTTTTGGAAGTACTTCTTTAAAATATTCTTTATAATATGGAAAATGAGTACATCCAAGAACTACAGTTCCATATTCTTCTAAGTTAAACTTTTCAAATTGCTTTTTTAAATAGGGTAGTATTATATTTTTATCAAAAATAAAGCTTTCAGCATATTCTACTAATTTAGGTAGGGGCAATGGCTCTACTATATTCCAAGAATTTAATTTTGTCACTAGATCATTAAATTTTTTCTCTTGTAAAGTCAAGTTGGTTGCTGTAACTATAACTTTTCTATTATCTGAACTTTCTATTGCAGGCTTTAAGGCAGGTTCCATCCCTATTATTGGAAAATCATATCTCTCTCTTAAATCTTTTATGGCAATACTTGTAGCTGTATTACATGCTATTATAAGTGCATCAATATTTTTGTCATTTAAAAATTCTACAACTTTAAATATATATTTTTTCACATTTTCTTTTGGTTTTGTTCCATATGGAACATTAATTGTATCTGCATAATATATATATTCCATACCAGGTAACTGATTTAAAGCTTCCTTTAAGACAGTTATCCCTCCTACTCCTGAATCAAATATTCCAATCTTCATATTGTATCCTCCATAATGCTTTATTATAATATATTATAAAGTATTTCCATTATGAAGACAAATATAATTTAAATTTAAAATAAAAACATCAATGCTTTAAAGCATTGATGCCTTTTGTAACTTTTTAGGTTTATTTTTATTGTATTCTTCAAGTAAATCTGAAGTTATAATTCCTGATTCAAATATAGTTGGTAAACCACTACCAGGATGAGTACCTCCACCTACTAAATAACAGTTATCAAACTCCTCAAACTTATTATGTGGTCTAAAATATAACATTTGTTTTATATTGTGCCCTAAATTAAATACAGCACCTTCATGAACATTCATATCTTCTTCCCAATTCTTTGGTGTTATCATTCTTTGGGCTTCTATATGTTTTCTTAAATCAGGAAATCCGCCTTTTGTTTCTAATATATCTAATACCTTTTCTCTGAATTTATCTTTTTCACTATCCCAATCAATGTTAGATGTATTATTTGGTACAGGAACTAAAACATATATTGTAGATTTTCCTTGTGGAGCTACAGATTTGTCAGTTACTACTGCATTTTGAACATATATAGATGGATCTTCTGATAAGATTTTGCTATTTCCTATTTCATAAACATTATTTTTATAATCTTTTGAAAAAATTATATTATTATGTGATACATCATATACCTTGTCCACCCCTAAATAAAGCATATAGGTTGAACAAGAATAATCTTGTTTTTTAATTTTTTCTCTTGTATATTTTTTCTTGTATTTATCGTCAACTAAATTATTCATAGAATAGCCAAAATCAGCATTTATAATAGTATTATCGCTATAGCGTTTACTTCCATCAGAAAGCTCTATACCTATTACCTTTTCATCTTCAATTAATAAATTTTTAACTTCAGTATTTAAATGTAGTTTACCGCCCTCTTCTTTTATAACTCTTAACATAGCATTTGCAATTTCACCAAAACCACCCATAATATGATGTACCCCTGTTGCATGTTCAATATATGATATTATACTATATCCACCAGGACAATCCCAAGGTGACATTCCAAGATATTTAGCTTGAAAAGTAAATGCCATTTTAAGATCATCTTCATTGAAATATTTTCCAAGTACATCAAATAAATTTTTATTTAAACCTATATAAGGAATGGATCTTAAAGCTGGTTTTTTTAACATATCAGTAGGTTTTATATAACTTTCCTTTAATGCTTCAAATAATATATCATATTTTTTCTTTTCTTTTTTCATAAATACCTTATAACCTTCCACATTACCTGGAAACAATCTTTCTATTTCACTTATCATTTTATCTGGTTTTCTAGATGGATAAAATTCTCTACCATCACCATAAACTATTCTATATAATGGATCTACTTCCTTTATATCTATATAATCCTTTACTTTTCTTCCTGTTTTTTTAAAGACATCTTCTAATACATCCTTCATCATTAAAAATGTAGGACCTAAATCAAACCTATAATCACCCATATTAAAAATAGATGTTCTACCACCTATAAAGTTTTGTTTTTCAAAAATTTCTACATCATAACCTTTGTTTGCAAGTATCATACCTGCGCTCAGACCTCCTGGCCCTGCTCCTATTATGTTTACTTTCCCTTTCATAATAAACCTCCTCCGATATACTTTAATTGCAATACGTGATATTATATAATTATTATACCACAAATAAGCATATAAAAATATTTTATTATAGATTTATTGAATAAATATTACAATTCGTGGTATTATATATTTATGGGAGATGAAAGAATGAATATATTTGGGAAAAGAATAAAGAAACTCAGAAAAAAATATGAATTAACTCAAAAAAAATTAGCAGGTCAATTAGGTATAGGACAAACTACAATAGCTAATTATGAAAACGGATCACGTTTTCCAAATCCTAACATATTAAAAAGCTTTGCAGATTTTTTTAATGTATCTATTGATTACTTAGTTGGTAGAACTGAAAGTGTAGAAATCACAAATTCCAGTCTTATTAGTTTTAATACTGAAAATGATATAGATTATAATAAAGTATTTAATAGTTATTTCATAGAACTAAGAAGCGAAGATATTTTAAAAGCAAAAAATATATTATTACAATTAGTAAAAGCAAATGTCAAACTTGAAGATATTTATTTTAATATAATTCAAAAATCTTTAATAAAGGTAGGCAATATGTGGGAGAAAAATAAAATTTCAATAGGAGAAGAACATTATTTTACTGAAGCAACTAAAAGAATAATGTCTGAAATTTATTTTGAATACAAAACAGCTAGACCTAAGGATTTAAATGCACTCTTCTTATCAACTCATGGAGAGAGACATTCTATAGGAATTAGAATGATATCTGATGTATTAGAACAAGATGGTTGGTTTGTATATTTCTTAGGTACTGACTTGCCAATAGATAGTATCATGAAGATGATAAAGGATAAGGATATTGACTTAATAGCTATCTCTACTACTATGGATTATAATATCAATAGTATTAAATCAATGATTACAAATATAAGGTTAAGTAATAATAAGAAGAATATTAAATTTTTAGTAGGTGGTCAACCATTTAATACTGATGATACTTTATGTGAATTTGTTGGAGCAGATGGATATGCTAAAAACTGCAAAGAAGTAATAACTGTAGCTAATAATCTTGTGCAAGATCAAAAAGCTAGTAATGCTCCTAAAAGTCCACAAATTATATAAATAGGCAAAAAGGGCAATAAAATTATATTGAAATCAAATAAAGTAAATAATAATAACCATATTGCTAAAACATTAAATATAGATACCCATAGCTTGTCTAAAAATGCTTTAGAAAGCATTCCAGCTAATATACTGGCTATGGGTATAATACTAAAAAGAGCTGAATATTTTATAAAAACTTCTCTTCCTTCAATTCCTCTAAAAAAATAAATGTCTAATATTTTATATGATAACAATGAAAAAATAATAGCTATAATTGTAGGTCCTATTACTTTAAGTGTTAATTTATATTTATCATTCATGATATACCTCCAGGTCCTTTTACTGTTATTATACAGGAAAATATCTTTCATGTAATCTATTTTTAATATATTTAACATATATTAACCCTTTAATTTAAACAATTCTTCTTGTAATATGATAAAATAGTATAAAATATATAAAGAAGGTGATTCTATGTTTGATATTGTTTGGTCAGGTATATCTTCAGTATTTAGATATATATTTATTCTTTTGATTTATCTTTTTATGTTTTGGATAATAAGACTTATATATCTTGATATAAGAGGAATTAAAAATAAAGAAATTAGAGGCGATACATACTTAAAGCTCATAAACAGAAAAGATTCTCTTCCCTTTAAAGTTGATGAATTTTATTCTTTAATTTCAAATGTTAAAATAGGGAGGTCAAATAACAATAAAATAGTTATAAAAGATCCCTATATTTCTAAAGAGCATGCTCAGATAATAAAAGAAAAAGCAGATTATTTTTTAGAAGACTTAAATAGTGCAAATGGAACATTTGTAAATAACAAAAAGGTAGACAATGCCATAAAACTAGTTAGCGGAGATACTATTACAATTGGAAGACTTAATTTTTTATTTGTAATTGAAAAATAAGTAATATTTAGCGAGGTGTTTTTATGTTTAATCGTTCAATTAGTTTTAAAGCTCCACATAATTTATTACTAATTTTAAATTTGTTTAGTTTATCATTAGTGATGCTTTTTAATAAGAGTTTTGATAGATTATCTATAGGTGTAGTATTAGGTCTTACTCTCACTATATATTTATCAAATATAATATTGCTTAAAATATCTTCAGGAGATAATTATATATTATTAATAGTTAGTATGATGATGAGTTTAGGTATTATTATGATTTATAGAATAAATCCAGAACTTGGTTTCAAACAAGTAATATGGTACATGTTAGGTATTTTTGTTTTTTATGCTACATATTTTATAGTTAAAAAGATACCTTATTGGAATAAAGCTATGTATTTATATATAGGTCTGTCCCTTGTATTATTCCTATCCACTTTAATCTTTGGTAGCAATATAAATGGAGCTACAAACTGGATAAAAATTAAGGGCTATAGTTTTCAACCTGTAGAAATTATAAAAATTCTTTTTGTGTTTTTCTTAGCAGCCTATTTTACAAATAGGGATAAATTTGAAAATAAATATATACTTTCTGCTATTGTTTATGCACATATCGGATTTTTATTTATTCAAAGGGATTTAGGTTCTGCAATGCTCTTTTATCTCGTATTCATAATTATATTTTATGTGTATGAAAATGATAGAAAGTTTATATTATTAAATATGCTTGGCGCTTCATTGATGGGTGTTATGGGTTATTTTTTATTTGGTCATGTTAGAGTGAGAGTTGAGACGTGGATAGATCCTTGGAGTTCTATATCAGGTAAAGGATATCAGATAACACAATCATTATTTGCTATATCTGAAGGTGGATTTTTAGGTACTGGTCTCGGTAAGGGCTATCCTACTTTTATACCTGAGGTACAAACTGACTTTATATTCTCTGCTATAATTGAAGAAATGGGAATACTTACAGGAATAGCTGTTATAATGTTATTTCTCATATTGATATATAGGGGAATTAAAATTTCACTTGAACAAAGGGATGGTTTTTTTAGAATTGTATCTCTTGGGATTACATCAATGTTAGGATTTCAAGCCTTTATAATACTTGGAGGAGTTACTAAACTAATTCCGCTTACAGGAATTACACTTCCCTTCTTAAGTTATGGTGGTAGTTCTCTTATCATGAGTTTTGCATCCCTTGGTATTTTACAAGTTGCCTCAGAATATATTCATTTTGATGCTGATGAGGAGGAGACAATAGATGAACAAAGAGCAAAAAAGAATAATTAGAGTACTTTTACTTTTTAGTGCACTTTTTATATCATTGATTGTATATTTAACTTATTTTGAAATTTTTGAAGCAGATACTATAAGGACAAGTAGCTATAATAAAAGACCTGATGACAATGCATATGTTATAAGGGGTTCTATATATGATAGAAATCAAAAAGAGCTTGCATATAGTACGAAAAATGAAGATAAAAAACAAACAAGACATTATGAATATGGTAGTTTATATAGCCATATTATTGGCTATGATAATGATAGATATGGGAATACTGGTCTTGAAAAGACTTTTGCATCCACCCTTACTGAAAGTAATATAATAGATGATGTAAAGAATGTGTTTTTTCAAATATTAGATAAGACAGGTGTCAATAAGGATAGATTACCTATTAAAAAGGATTCAAAAGGTAATTCTCTAGTTCTTACAATAGACCATGAATTACAAAATTATACTAAGAATCAATTAGATGGTAAAAAGGGTGCAATAGTTGCTATGAATCCACAAACAGGTGATATACTTTCTATGGTAAGTTTTCCTGATTTTGATCCCAATTCTATAGGTAACTTACTTGAAAACAAGGAAAATCAGATAGATGGACAACTTACAAATAAAGCAACACAAGGACTATTCCCTCCCGGATCAATATTCAAAGTTATAACAGCAACATCAGCACTTGAAAATGATGTCAGTACTAATTTTGACTGTGATGGTGAAATTACAATTGGTGGAAAACCAATAAGGGATTATAATGCTAGTGCTCATGGTAATGTAGATTTAAAGGAATCCCTTACTAAATCATGTAATGTAGCCTTTGCACAAATAGGTGTAGAATTAGGAGAAAAGACCTTAGAGAAAAAATCAGAATCATTCATGATTAATAAAAAAATCCCCTTTGATATAGATGTTAAGAAATCAAGTTTTTCTAAAAGTAATTTAGATAAGGCTGCTCTTGCTGCAACTTCTATGGGTCAGGGTGAATTATCTGTAACTCCTTTAAATATGGCACTTATGGCATCAGCCATAGCTAATGATGGAGAGATGATGAAACCAAGACTTGTAAAAGAAATAATTGATTCAGATAATAATATTATAAAGCAAATTGAACCAGAAATTTTATCCACAGTTACAAGTCCTGAAAATGCAAATAATATAAGTGATATGATGGTTTCAGTAGTAGGAAATGGAACAGGAAAAAAAGCAAGTATTAGAGGTATTCAAGTAGCAGGTAAAACTGGAACTGCTGAAACTGGTAATGATAAAGATGGCAATCGTAAAAAAGATCATTCATGGTTTGTTTCATTTGCACCAGCAGATAATCCAGGAATTGCTGTAGTGGTATTTCTTGAACATGATGGAGGTACAGGAGGTTCTACTGCTAGTCCAATTGCAAGAAATGTATTATTAAAATATTTAAAATAAAATTTGAATTATTACATTATCTAAGGGTAATTTTAATAATGAAATCATTTATTAAATAGTGATTATAAAATTAACAAAGGAGTGTTTTGTTGATGTATACAGGTACAAGTGCTTCACCAGGAATAGCTTTAGGAAAAGCTCTTATTTATGAACATGAGGAATTAGTTATAGAAAAAAAAGAAATAAATTCGATTGAAGAAGAAAATAATCGTTTTGATAAAGCTTTAGAAATATCTAAAAAGGAATTACAAGAGGTAAAGGAAAAAGCCTTAAAGGAATTAGGTGAAGAAAAAGCTCAAATATTTGAAGCTCATCTTATGGTTTTAGATGATCCAGAATTAATTAATAGTACAAAATCAAAGATTAAATCAGAAAACTTGAATGCAGAATTTGCCTTTAAAGGTGTAATAAATCAGTTTATAGGAATTTTTGAAGCAATGGATAATGAATATATGAAAGAACGAGCTGCAGATATAAAAGATGTATCTGGTAGAGTTCTAAGACATATTTTAGGAAAAACTGTTGTAGATTTAGCAGGTTTAGAAGAAGAAGTTATAATTATAGCTCCTGATTTAACTCCTTCAGATACTGCAACTATGAATAAAGAAAAAGTGCTTGGTTTTTTAACTGATATAGGTGGTAGAACTTCACACTCTGCTATAATGGCAAGAAGTCTTGAAGTGCCAGCTATAGTAGGTCTTAAAGATATTACTAAAAAAGTTGAAAATGGGGACTTTGTAGTATTTAATGGAGACACTGGTGAAGTAATGGTAAATCCAGATACAGAAACAAAAGAAAAATATCAATCTTTAAAAGATAATTATGACAATATGAAAAAAGATTTAAAAGAATTAATTGGAAAAGAAAGTATAAGTGCTGATGGCAGAAAAGTAGAACTCGCTGGAAATATAGGAACTCCCAATGATATTGAAGGTTTAGAAAACAATGACGCTGAAGGCGTAGGCTTATATAGAACTGAATTCATTTATATGAATAGAGATAAACTTCCAACTGAAGATGAACAATTTGAATCATATAAAGAAGTTTTAGAGGCAATGAATCCAAATCCAGTAGTTATAAGAACATTAGATATTGGTGGAGATAAGAATTTAGCATATCTTGAATTTGAAAAAGAAATGAATCCGTTCTTAGGCTATCGTGCTATACGCCTTTGTCTTGATAAAAAAGATATATTCATTACTCAATTAAGAGCACTTATGCGTGCAAGTAAATATGGTAAACTTAGAATAATGTTCCCTATGATTTCATCTCTGGAAGAATTATTAGAAGCTAAGGAAGTTTTAGAAGGTGTTAAATCAGATTTAGATGCTGAAAATATTGAATATGATAAAGATGTTGAAGTAGGAATAATGATAGAAATACCTGCTGCTGCTATTATGAGTGATATCTTAGCTAAGCATGTAGATTTCTTTAGTATCGGAACAAATGATCTGATCCAATATACAACTGCAGTAGATAGAATGAATGAAAAAATACATCATTTATATAGCTTCTTCCACCCAGGTGTATTAAGACTTATAAAAATGACAATAGATAATGGTCACAAAGAAGGTATTTGGGTAGGAATGTGTGGAGAGATGGCTGGAGATAAAAAGATAATTCCAATATTATTAGGCATGGGTTTAGATGAATTTAGTATGAGTCCTATATCTATATTACCTGCAAGAAAATTAATTCGTTCACTTAAATATGAAGAAGCAAAAAGAATTGCTCATACAGTAGTAACCATGGGTAAATCTGAAGATATAGAAAAATATATGTCAGAAGTCCTTGATTAATTTCAAGGGCTTTTTTCATCTTATACTACTTTTAATATATGGAGTTTTAGTTTAAAATAGTATATAGTATAAATAGTATTTAGGAGGCAAAAATGATAAATAAAAAATTAATAGAAATAGAAGAAATGATTGATAGTAAAAGTTTAAAAGAAAAACATCATAATTTAAAAATTAATGGTGTATCTAAAGACACAAGAACAATAAAAAGAGATGAATTATACATCCCTATAATTGGTGAAAATTTTGATGGTCATGACTTTATTGCTAAGGCAATAGAAAATGGTGCTATAGCAAGTCTTTGGGATAAAAATCACCCTATTCCTGATATAGACTTCCCTTTTATATTAGTAGATGATACATTAAAAGCTGTTCAAAAATTATCTAAAGAATATAGGGATAGCCTAGATTTAAAAGTTATTGGTATAACAGGTTCAAATGGTAAAACTTCTACAAAAGATATATTATCAAGTATATTAAAAACTAAATATAAGACTTATAAAACCAAGGGAAATTTAAACAATGAATTAGGAGTACCCTTAACTCTTTTATCCTTATCTGAAGATACAGAAATAGCAGTAATTGAAATGGGCATGAGTTCTCTTGGGGAAATTGAAGTACTTACGAAACTTGCATCACCTGATTTAGCCATTATAACTAGCATAGGTACTGCTCACCTTCAAGATTTAAAAACAAAAGAAAATATTATAAAAGCAAAACTTGAAATATTAAAAGGATTAAAAAGAGATGGCCTCTTTATATATCCTGGTGATGAGCCTGATTTAAAATCTGCTGTAGATAAATTAAATATAAGTCAAGATATAATCACCTTTGGAAATAACAAATCAAATGATTATATAATAGAAGAAATTTCAACTGATAAAAATGGAATAAGATTTACTATAAAAAATGATATTTCTAAAGAATTTTTCTTGCCTATGCTTGGAAATCATCAAATTTTTAATACAAGTGCTGCTATAGCAGCATCTAGACATCTTGATATTTCATTTAAAAATATTCAAGATGGTTTAAATACTTTAGAACTTACTGCTATGAGAAATGAACTTATTCATGGACATGGATTTGACATTTTAAATGATTCATATAATTCTAACCCTGATAGCTCAAAAGCAGCCCTTAAAACAATATATTCTCTATCTAATTACAAACAAAAGATTATAGTATTTGGAGATATGTTGGAATTAGGTAAAAAAGAAATTGAAATGCACAAAGAAATTGGAGAACTTATAGATTTTAGTAAAATAGATTATTTATTTACATTTGGGGATTTAGCTAAACATACTGGAAATCAAGCTAAAAAAAATACTTTAGATAAAAAAGTGTTTTCTTTTGATGATAAATCTAAGTTAATTTCTAAAATTAAAGAAGTTTTAAAAGAAGATTCAATAATATTATTAAAAGGTTCACGTGGTATGAAATTAGAAGAAATAGAAAAAAACTTACTAAGTTAAACTTAGTAAGTTTTTTCTTATAAAGAAGTTTTTAATTTTTTCTCTTCCTTATGTCTTTCTATAGCTAGTTCTATAAGTTTATCTATTAAATCACTGTATTTTATATTACTTATATCCCATAATTTAGGATACATGCTTATTTTAGTAAAACCAGGTATAGTGTTTATTTCATTAACTATTATCTCTCCATTATCCTTTAAAAATACATCTATACGAGCCATACCTGTGCAACAAAGTGTTTTATAAGTTTTAATTGAGCATGCTCTAATCTCTTCTATTTCTTTATCACTTAATTTAGCAGGAATTTGTAGCGCTGCTCCACTTTCATCTATATATTTAGATTCATATGAATAAAATTCAGTTGCAGGAAGTATCTCACCAGGTAGAGAGCATATAGGATTATTATTGCCTAAAACTGAGCATTCAATTTCTCTACCCTTAATAGCTTCTTCAACTATAACCTTATTATCAAATTCAAAAGCAAGTTTCATAGCCTTATAAAATTCTTCTTCAGTATGAGCCTTACTTATCCCTACTGAAGAACCTAAGTTAGCAGGTTTTATAAATACAGGCATACCTAGTCTTTCTTTTACAAGTTCATAGTTATATTCTTCTTTATTATTATATGATAAGAAGTCAGCTATATTTATAAAACTATCTCTAAGTAATCTTTTCATAACATCCTTATCCATGCCCACAGCAGAACCTAGTACATCTGCTCCTACATATGCAATATTTGATAATTTTAATAAACCTTGTATAGTCCCATCTTCACCAAAGGGCCCATGAAGTATAGGAAAAATCACATCTATATCTCCTATTCTTTCATATCCATTTAAATTTATTATTTGATTTTTTCTTTCTCCTGGAATTATGGCTAATAAATTTTTATTTTTATTTAGTTTTATTTTTGAAGGATCATCCATATTAGATAAAAATTCATCATCATTAACTAAATACCATTTTCCATCCTTATCTACTCCAATAAGAATTATTTCATATTTTTCTTTATCTATAGCTTCTATTACATTTTTTGCAGATTGAAGTGAAACCTCATGCTCTGCTGATTTTCCACCAAAAAGAATCCCCACTTTAATTTTACTCATACTACACGCCTCCATTAATAATTAAAAATTAAATATTTTTTCAAGTAACAATATTATATTCTACATATATACACAATATCCTGCTTCTTATCTTCTTTTATTAGATTTTTTATTTTTCTTAAATTTCCCTTTTGATTTACCATCTTTATATTTCTTGTTTTTATCTTTTTTATAGTCTTTCTTATAATCTTTTTTATGACTTCTTTGTTCTTTTTTATTTTCTTTATCAGTTCTTTTCTTATCTATTTTTGTTTTTATGGTTTTTTCGATATCATTTAAAGGAATTCTATCCTTAGGTGATGCAAATGTTATAGCTATTCCTTCTTCACCAGCTCTTCCTGTACGTCCTATACGATGAATATAGCTTTCAGGGTCTTGTGGTATGTCATAGTTGAATACATGTGTTATATTGTCAATATCAAGCCCTCTTGCTGCAACATCTGTCGCTATTAGAAATTGTAATTTTGCATTTCTAAAATTCTTCATCACTCTTTCTCTTTTAGCTTGCGATAAATCACCATGGATTTCATCTGAATTATATCCTTTTGACTGTAATGCTTCATTAAGTGTTTTAGCTCTTCTTTTTGTTCTGCAAAAAATTATAGATAAAAAAGGATTATATTTTTCTATAGCTTCTATTAAAGCATCTTGTTTTTCTCTATCTGTTGTTTCTATTACTACTTGCTTTATCTTATCTAAAGTTACATTTTTACTCTCTATTTCAATTTGAATAGGATCTTTAGCATACTTTTTAGATAGTGAACGAACACCTTTAGGTATGGTTGCAGAAAATAATAATGTATTTCTACTTTTAGGTGTAGCTGATATTATATCTTCTATATCAGGTAAAAATCCCATATGTAGCATTTGGTCTGCTTCATCTAATACCAGGTATTTAAGTTTACCTAAATTTATAGTACCTCTTCTTAAATGATCAAGTAATCTTCCAGGAGTTCCTATAACTATATTTATATTTCCCTTTAATTTTTTAATTTGAGCATTTACATCCTTGCCACCATATGCAGCAAGAATATTTAATCCATTTACTTCAGCTAGCATCTTAGCTTCTTTTGTAATTTGTATAGCCAGCTCTCTTGTTGGTGCTATGATTAATCCTTCAATTTGTTCTTTGTCTATATTGATATTTTGCATAATAGGAAGCAAAAATGCAAAAGTCTTTCCTGTACCTGTCTGAGCTTGAGCTACAACATCATTACCCTTTAATATATGCGGTATAGCTTGTGCTTGTACTGGTGTAGGCTTGGTTATTCTATTTTTTTCTAATACACCTGTTAATTCTTTATTAATTCCTAATTTCGAAAATTTATTTTCCATTTATTATCTTCTCCTAACACTTTCTCTATTTAATCTTATTATTCTACCAAACTACTCTTTTCATTCTACTAGTTTCATCTTATATAATATATCACTAAATACTCATAATCCAAAGTTTTTTTTATAAAGCACATAAATAAATACTTAAGAATACAATAATATATCCAGTTAAATCGTAAGGAGGAAAAGTAATGAAAGATGATAAAGTTTTGGAGATAAAAAACTTAAGTATGACTTATCATTCTTTAGATGGAGAAATTAAAGCTCTAGATGATATATCTTTAGATATATTTAGAGGTGAAATAGTAGTATTGGTAGGTCCAAGTGGTTGTGGCAAATCAACCTTACTTTCAATAATAGCAGGACTACTATCTCCTTCTAATGGCAATGTTAAGATAAACAAATCAGAGGAATCAATAAATGATATTGGATATATGTTTCAAAAGGATAATCTTTTTGAATGGAGAACTATAAGAGATAATGCTCTCATAGGACTTGAGATTCAAAAAAAAGTTACCAATGAAAGAAAAGAGTTTGTAGATAAACTTTTAGATACCTATGGACTTGGAGAATTTAAAGATAGCTACCCTAGTCAATTATCAGGGGGGATGAGACAACGTGCAGCTCTTATAAGAACTCTTGCAACAAAACCAGATTTTTTACTTTTAGATGAACCCTTTTCTGCTCTTGATTATCAAACCAGACTTGTCATATCTGATGAAATAGGTGGAATACTCAAAAAAGAAGGTAAAACTGCCTTTATGGTTACTCATGATATTGCAGAAGCTATATCCATGGCAGATAGAATTGTAGTTTTAACAAATAGACCAGGAAAGATAAAGGATTTAATAGATATAAATTTAACCTGTCCAGATTGTGAAAGAAGCCCTATGAACTCAAGAGAAGCTCCTGAATTTAAAGATTATTTCAATAAAATATGGAAGGAGCTAGATGTTCATGTTAGATAATAAAGAAAAATCAAAAGAACATAAAAAATATATTAATTCTATAAAAAGTAGAAAGAGAAATATAAAATTAGCTCAAGTTTTAATATTTGTGCTCTTTTTTGGAATATGGGAAATATTAGCAAGAACTAATGTTATTGATTCATTTCTAACTAGCTATCCTTCTGCTATGTGGAATTTGTTTATAAAGTATGTTAAAGATGGTTCACTATTTCATCATATAGGTATATCTTTAATGGAAAATATAATAGGATTTTTAGGTGGCACCATATTAGGTATACTTGTAGCAATACTATTATGGTGGTCAGATTTTATATCAAAGGTATTAGACCCATATCTAGTTGTATTAAATAGCTTACCTAAAACCGCCCTAGCTCCTATAATAATATTATGGGTTGGAGCTGGATATTCTGGAATTATAGTTACTGCAATATCTGTTTCACTTGTAGTTACTATAATGAATGTCTATAGTGGATTCAAGGAAGTAGATGCTGAAAAGATAAAAATGCTTAAGACATTTGGAGCAACAAAACTTCAAATATTAAAGAAGGTTATAATTCCATCAAGCGTTCCTGCTATGATAAGTTCATTAAAAATAAATATAGGACTTTCTTGGGTAGGAGTTATAGTTGGAGAATTTTTAGTATCTAAAGCTGGTATAGGTTATTTGATTGTGTATGGTGGTCAAGTATTTAAGTTAGACTTAGTTATGATGAGTGTAATGATACTTGCCCTACTAGCTGCCCTAATGTATCAAGGAGTTGCATTAATTGAAAAAAAATATATGAAATGGAGACAATAAAACCAAGTTTAATTAAACTTGGTTTTATTTATATCTATATAATGTTGTTAGTTTCATTAGCTCTATATTCTAGCTTTATTTGAAATATACTTTTATTAAATAAAGCTTTTGTATGCCTTTCTATTTAAACTACAAGGACTATAGCCCCTTGGATAAATTTTTCCTTGCTTTATACCTAATCTATCAACTAATTGTAACGGAGAATTAACCTTTTCTTTTTTACATGCATTGATTAAAACATTAGCACATGCTAAACAATCATCTAGAGCATCATGATGATTAAATTCAAACTTTAAAAAATTTGAGAGAGTGTCTAATTTATGATTGTATAATTCAGGCCAAGTTTTCTGCGCTATTTTAACTGTACATACATATTCAAAGGACGGGTATTCCATATTATATAAATCAAGAGTTTTTCTCAACACGCTCATATCAAAGCTTGCATTATGGGCGATGATTAACTGATCCTCAAAGTACTTTTTAAAAGTTTCATCATACAATTTGTTAAATTCCGGCTGATCTTTTACATGCTCTGGTCTTATACCATGTATTGCTATATTCATATAATTAAAATCTAACTCCTTAGGTTTAATTAACCATGAGTTTTTCTCAACTATTTTCCCATCAACTACTTTAACAATGCCAATTGAACATGCACTGGCCCTTTTACTATTTGCTGTCTCGAAATCTATTACTGTAAAATTCATATTGACCTCCATCTAAAATATAATTAATAATACAATTTTACCATAAATATTCTAAAAAATATAACCCTATAAATAATTGATAAAACCTAAACTCATTTTATTTGAGCTTAGGTTTTATTTTAATCCATTGTTCCTTTTTACAACATGCATACCTTCATCTTGTTTCCATTCTGCATAAAAAACATCTTTAATTTTTTCCATTCCAAAAGCATGTATTTGATTTTTTAACCACTTTTCATTATGATTTATAATTTTCAAATTATCATACATAATTTCCCCATCTAATATGAGACTAACAGGAAGATAACTAGGCTTCTCTGTTAAATTTAAATCTTCAATTGTTGGATTAGAATATTTGGATTTTTTTAAAATACTAAGTGATCCACTGGATTCTAATATTGCATATTCTACTTCTCTTACAGAAAAAACCTGTTCTTGTCTTAGCATTCCTAATAATTCATTTATATCTAGATGTTGTTTCTTAACCACATTAAAGTCAACCTGCCCATCCCTAATTATTATAGCTGGATCACTATCAAAGAATTTTCTAGTTCGTCTAAACTTTTGAGTAACCTTTTCTATAATAAATATTAAAGATGCCCATAAAAAGATCGCATATAAGACAAATCCTATTTTCGTATCATCATTATATATGGCATTGCTTACAAGGTCTCCTAATACTAAAGATGATATAAAATCAAAAGGTGTTATCTGACTTATCTGCGTTTTCCCTAAAAATTTAGTTATTGCCAATAGTGCAAAAAATCCAATAACTAATTCCATGGTTAAGTCAAAAAAGTTTGAACCCATTATAATATCACCTACTTATCCTATTTAATAGTATTGTCTACTAATAGTTATCTTTTATTCTCATTATATTATGAAAATGTTTTACAAGGCTTAAATTAGATAAATAATGATAAATTTCCCTTGTCTATTTTAAAAATAAAACATATAATGGATGTTGCTGTTTAATGTAATTATATATATTATTTTTAAAAAATATGAAAGGAATGATGAATTTATGGATAAGAGCACAAAATTTGTAACATCTATTAATTGTATGGATGGTAGAACTCAAGAACCTATTATCAAGTATTTGAAAAATCAATATAGTGCAGATTATGTTGATATGGTAACGGAGGCTGGTCCAAATAAAATCTTAGCTGAAAATGAAGAAACTACTATCATTGAATCAATCAAGTCTAGGGTGGAAGTTTCAACTGGAAAGCATTATTCGAATCTTATAGCTATAGTTGGACATTACGATTGTGGTGGAAATCTGGCTAATGAATATACTCAAAAAGAACAAATCAAAGCTTCAGTTTTAAATGTGAAATCTTGGAATGAAGATGTTGAAGTTATTGGTTTATGGGTTGATGAAAACTGGAAGGTTAATAAAGTTAATGTATTGTTTGATAGTTCTTGGAAAATTAATAAAGTAAGTTAGATAGGAGAATAATAAATGAATAAAACAATTAATCGTTGGTATGTTGTATTGGGTGCAGTATTAGTGCAAATGTGTATAGGTGCTATTTATACATGGAGTTTGTTTAATCAGCCACTTATGGACAAGTTTGGATGGGAAAAAGGTGATGTAGTTCTTACTTATTCAATAGCAGTTTTTGTATTTGCTTTTTCAACTATTTTCTCAGGTAGCTTACAAGATAAAATAGGCCCAAAAAAAGTAGCTACTATAGGAGTTATACTATATGCTACAGGCTTAATGTTAGCTTCTACTGCTACATCTCTCATGCAGTTATATATTTATTATGGTGTTATAGCCGGAGCTGGAGTAGGTTTTGCTTATGTTTGTCCACTATCTACTTGTATTAAATGGTTTCCAGAAAAAAGAGGATTTATTACAGGTATAGCTGTCGGTTCCTTTGGGCTTGGTAGTTTAGTTTTTAAATCTGTAATTCAATATTTTATAACTAATAGTGGTGTATCTGAAACATTTTTATATTTAGGTGGTATTTATCTTGTTTTAGGTTTAATTGGTTCTCAATTTTTAGTACTTCCTCAAGTTAAAGAGGAATCGATTTCTAAAAATAATCTAGAAATCAAAGAGGCTAATTTCACAGTTGGAGAAATGATTAAAACTAAATCATTTTATTTAATTATGGTAATGTACTTATTTGCATGTATGAGTGGACTTTTAGTTATAGGACTTGCTAAAGATATTGGAATGCAATTAGCTGGATTAGAAGCTTCTGTAGCGGCAAATGCTGTAGCTATGATTTCTATGAGTGTCGTAACCTTAAATTACTTTACTTTCTTTATTTCTTTATCTGGTATTGCATTCTGTTTTGGAGGATTTTTAGCAGTATTCCCTACAATTACTGGAGAATACTATGGAATAAAAAATCTAGGAGCTAATTATGGTTTAGTTTATCAAGCTTATGGATTAGCTGCTTTAGTTGGTCCAATAATAGTTGCAAATGCTGGTGGTTTAAAACCTACATTCTTAATAGCAGCTATACTGGCTCTAATAGGTGCTGGATTAACATTTATTTTAAAAGCTCCTGAAGGAGAAGAATTTTCTGCTAAAAAAGTAGCTGCATAAAATACATTTTTAATATTAAATGATATAATTAGTTTGAGGGGGAATATAATTGAAAAATAAAAACTTTTTACTTATAATTTTTATACTTATATCATTTACTTTATCAGGATGCGCTGAAACAGGTCCAATAGAAGAAGCTACAGACTCATATGATCTATCAAATGACTTTTTCTTATATAAGACAGATGCTAATAGATTTGATTTGGTTAAAAATCCTGATGATGAAGATCCAAAATTAATACTTGAAAATGTATCAAAAATATCTTCTAATGACGATTTTATATTAGCTGAACAAATTGAAATAATTCAATTAGGCAAAGAAAAAAAAGAAGTATATTGGATTATAAATCCAAATAACAAAAAAATCTATGGTCCTATGGAATATAGTGAATTTGAATCTCAAAGACAAGAATTAAAAGTAGATGAAAATTTAGAACTTAAAAATTCTGATCAATATTTAAAATAAGATTGCGAGTTTTCGCAATCTTATTTTTATAAACAAATATTTATTTTAAAGATTCTATTGCATCTTTTGCCCAATTTGAATCCTTAAGTATTGCCCTACCTATACCTATCAAGTCTGCTTTATCACTTTCTAAAAGTTCATTTGCAGCATTAGCATTTGTTATACCACCTGTAAGTATAACAGGAATATCAACTTTTCCTTTTATAGAACGTGTAAGTTCTGAAAAATATCCCTGCTTAAATTTATCCTCAACACTATATCCATTAAATCCACCTGAGATATCTAGTATATCTATACCAGCCTTTTCAAATTCTTTTGAAGCTAGTAAACTGTCTTTTAATGTAACTCCTCCCTCAGTATAATCTGATGCTCCAAGTCTAAGTAATACTAAGAAATCATCTCCTACTGCTTTTCTTACTTCATCTATTATTTCTAAGTGTATTTTAATTCTTGATTTAACATCTCCCCCATACTCATCTTCTCTTTTATTAGTTAATGGTGAAAAAAATTGACTTAAAAGATAACCATGAGCTGAATGAATTTCTACTCCATCAAAACCTGCTTTCTTTACACGAATTGCAGCATCTTTAAATTTATTTACTATTTCTTTGATTTCTTCCTTGCTAAGTTCATGGGGGATAAATTCTCTTCCTGGATGCGCTATAGCCGATGGTCCTACTGGTTTTTCTCCTGTTACTTCTTGCTTTGATGCACTGCCTGCATGATTAATTTGCATTACAGCCTTTGACCCATTTTTTTGAATTGTTTGTGATAATGCTTTTAAACTATCAATCATATTATCATCTGCTATTGACAGTTGATTTTTACTTGCCTTTCCTTCATTAGAAATATAGCTATGTTCAATTATTATTAATGAAATATAACCACTTGCTGACTTTTCTTCATAATAATCTATAATTCCCTTACTTAAGTTTCCATCATCACCTGATTTTTCTGTTGCCATTGGTGGCATTATTAGTCTATTTTTCAAACTTTTCTTATGAAAACTATAATTATGCAAAAGATTTTTTGAAAAATTTATTGGGTATAAACCAATCTAAAGCTTATTTAAATATTTCATATATAAAAGATGCTCTTTTATTAACTTATGATACTTTGAAAATGAGCATATTGGCTATAGGATTTGCATCTATACTAGTATTTATTACTGTGTTTCCAGCAGCACATAATGTTGCAAGTGGTGCTTTAGGAATAGGCGGTAGATGGTACAATAAATTATTATTTTCAGTGATAAGAATATTTTATATATTTTCTCGAGCAATCCCTGAATTAATATGGGCAATGATTATTATTTTTATATTTAAACCAGGAATCTTGCCTGGTGCTATAGCTTTAGCCCTTCATAATTTTGGTATACTTGGAAAGCTGTGTGCAGAGTCAATTGAAGATTTAAAGTTAGATCCAATTAAAAACCTTTCTACTACTGGTGCAAATAGTATAGAGCAATTATTTTATGGGATTATACCATCTATAATGAAAAAATTTATAACATATATTATATATAGATGGGAAGTAATTCTTCGCACTACGATAGTAGTAGGTTTTGTAGGAGCAGGGGGGCTAGGTCAAGAATTTAAACTAAGTATGAGTTTCTTTCATTATACAAAAGTAACACTCTTACTCCTATGTTATATAGTTTTAGTATGGTTTGCAGATATAGTATCTGATAGAATAAGAGAGTTTATAATATAAAAATAATAATAAAACCAAGTTCATAATTGAACTTGGTTTTATTATTATTTTTTAGCTTTCCATTTTTTCCATACCTGACCAGCATCATTTATATTTGCTGAGAGTGTTTTATCACCAGGTTTCCAATTACAAGGAGCCATTTCCCCACTTTCTACATAATTTTGAAAAGCTTTTAGTTGTCTTAGTATCTCTTCTGGACATCTTCCTATGGAATTTGTAAGTAGTTCCATCCCATGTATAGTTCCTTGGGGACCAATTATAAAAGTTCCTCTTAAAGTTTTACCATTTTGTTCATCAAATACATCATATGATTTTGCTACATTTGCTACTCCATCAGACAGCATTGGATACGGGATATCCACTCCACTCATTTTTGATAATTCAACTTCATTCCAAACCTTGTGAGAATAGACACTATCAACATTTATAGCTAAAATTTCTGTATTTAATTTTACAAATTCATCATAGCGAACCGCTAGACTCGATAATTCAGTTGGTCAAACAAATGAAAAATCTCCAGAATAAAAAAATAAAATGACCCACTTATCCTTATAGTCAGATAGAGATATATTTTTTGTACTCCCATTTACAAATGCTTCAAGATTAAACTCAGGTGCCATCTTTCCTACTAACACTCTAATACCTCCTATACTAAATTAATTTTTTTATAACTAATTCAGTATTATTATTACCTTTTAAATATTTATTAATACTTTTTTATATTAAGTGGCTCTTGTGGTAATATTTCTAAAGCCTCTTTTAAGATGTCAACTGGATCTTTATCCCAAGGTAGTGTTATAATTTGTCTCCATTTTTTACTTCCTTTAACTCCGTGAAATAAACCCATTGTATGTTTTAATACATTTTGAATTTTTATGTTTTCATCTAACTTTTCTATATATTTAATAAGTTCTTCTATAACTTCACCTCTAGAGATATTATTCACTTTTCCACCTTTAAAAAACTTCTCTACTTCAGTAAGCATAAATGGATTATCATAAGCTGCTCTTCCTATCATTACACCATCAACATGCTTCAAATGGGTTTGTATTTCTTCTACTGTTTTAATTCCTCCATTTATATCTATATTTAAATATGGATATTCTTTTTTTAACCTATATATATCTTCATATCTAATAGGTGGTACTTCCCTATTTTCTTTAGGACTAAGTCCAGCTAATATTGCAATTCTAGCATGTACAATGAATCTATCTACTTTGGCCTTTTCTACTATATCTATAAAGTTTGTTAAATCTTCATATTTGTCTATTATCTTTCTATCAAAGCTATCAGGTAATATTCCGCTTCCATCTATGCCTATTCTATGTTTTACAGTAATAGGTTTATCAGTATTTTTTCTCATTTGACAAACCATATCTCTTACTAATTCAGGATATGCAATAAGATATGCTCCCATATCATTTCCAGATACCCTATCTGAAGAACAACCTACATTTAAATTTATTTCATCATAATTCCATTTTTCAGCTATCTTTACTGCTTTACCTATATTCTTTGAATCACACCCAGCAATTTGTAAAGCCAAAGGTCTTTCAAATTCATCAAAATCAAGTAACATATTCCTATCTCCATGTATTATAGCTTGAGCTGTTATCATTTCTGTATATAATAAGGTATTTTTAGTTAATAACCTAGTGAAATATCTAAAATGCCTATCTGTTCTATCTACCATAGGAGCAATACTTATCTTTGGTGTTTTAATTTTTGATATATTGTGACATATTTAATTCTCCTTTGAATTTTTTATGTTTATATTTTATTTTACCCTGAAATATGTGTTTTTCATCATAAAAAAGATATGGATAATTCAAATCCATATCTTTTTTTGCTTTATTTTATTTTTCTTTTCCATTTTTAATCCAACTAGCAACTTCTAAGGTTCTTTTAACTTGATGCTTTACAGATGCTTCTACATCTTCAACCATCTTACCATCTTGACCTTGAGTTACTGATGTACCATAAGGATTTCCTCCTGCTGCAAAGACAGAATCATCACTATATCCCGGTGGTACTATAATAGCACCCCAGTGCATCATAGTAGTGTATAATGACTTTATAGTAGCTTCTTGACCTCCATGTGGATTTTGTGCTGAAGTCATAGCTGTTACTACTTTATTGATTAGTTTTCCTTTAGACCATACTCCACCTTGTAAATCTAAAAATTGCTTCATTTGTGCTGCTACATTTCCAAATCTAGTTGGAGTTGAAAATACTATCGCATCTGCCCAAACTAAATCTTCTGATGTAGCTATAGGTGTATCTTTAGTTTTTTCTACATTACCCTTCCAAACTGGATTTTTTTCAATAGCTTCCTCTGAGGCAAGTTCTTCTACTTGTAAAAGTTTAACTTCTGCTCCTGCATCTTCCCCAGCTTCTTTTGCCCACTCTGCTAATTGAGTGTTTATTCCTGTCATGCTGTAATAAATTATAGCAAGTTTTGTTTTATTCATATACATTCTCCCTTCAATTATTTTCTTATTGTCTCTATTTACTATCTTACCCCAGCAATTTTTTTCTAATCAAAGATTGAATTTTTGATAAATTTATCTATTCAGACTTATTTAATTTCAATGTCACTTTAAATAAATCTCCATCTATTTCTATGTCAAATTCTCCATTTTGAAGTTCTATTAAGCTTTTAGCTATTGATAGACCTAGCCCACTTCCTGGACTATTTCTTGATTCATCTCCTCTTTTAAATCGCTCCATTAATTCATCTGGAGATATATTTAGTTCATATGCTGATATGTTTTTTATAGTGAGAGATACATTTTCTTTATTTTCTAGTATATCTATATAAACTCTAGAGTCATTTAATGCATATTTAAACACATTTGAAAATAGATTTTCTATAGCACGCCACAAAAGTTTCCCATCAGCTAATACATATATATCTTTAGTTTTAGTATTTAATTTAAACTCTAAATCTGATTCTTGTACTCTATCATCTAATTCTCCAATTCCTTGACTTATAAGTGAAACTAAATTAATCTTTTCTAAATTCACAGGAATATTACCACTATTTGCTTTTGATGCTTCAAATAAATCATCTGTTAGTACTTTTAACTTTTGTGACTTATTATCTAATACATCTATATATTCATTTGTCTTTTCATCATGCTCTTCTCTTTTTAATAAATCTACATAAGTTATGATAGAAGTTAAAGGAGTTCTTATATCATGGGAAACATTACTTATAAGCTCTGATTTTAATCTTTCACTTTTTACTTCATTTTCTACTGCACTATTTAATCCATCTGCTATACTATTTATGTCATTTGCAAGTGAATTAAATTCTCCATTACTTGAAACATTAATCTTATGGTCTAAATCTCCATCTTTAATCTTTTTAACTCCTTCTTTTATAGAGTTAAATTCCTTTACTTTTCTAAGAGCTAAATATGCAGCTAATCCAATTGTTATGGGAAACATAAAGAATGTTGCAACTACAAATAGAGGGTATCCTATTACAAGCAATACTACTTTCACTGCTACATTCCCATTATTATATACATCTTTAAAAAACGAAAATAATTTATGTCCTATTATATAAATCACAGAATGTTTTATTATTGTTTTATTTTTTATATGTTTTATAAGTGACAATAATAAAAGTAATCCTATAGTTGATATTAGAGCTGTAACTGGTATAAACAATTTTATTGCCATTGACATATTATTAAAGGGTAATATACCAAGTAATGGCCATAGAGCAATAAGTATAAATTCCAATATGATATTTATATCAGTATATATTTTATCTATAAATGAAAGATGAATATCATCATCCTCTGGTTTTCTACCTGCAGAATAAATTAAATATATAAATGATACTAAAAATATTACAAGTAATATTAATACTTTATTTGCTACAGCTTCAATTGCTTTTTTATCTTCTTGCCATTCATCAATTTGTGGTTGCAAGTAACTATCTGTAAATCCTAAATATATTTTACTACTTGAATCTTCTATATAATGAGTTAGATTATACAAGCCTCTAGAATTATTTTCTTCAAATTGTTCTGGATATCCACTAACATAATTATTCTCTATAAATACATATGAAGGATAATTTTTAAAGCTATCGCTAGTAATATTATTACTGTTTTTAAAAATTTCTTCGCCATATTTGGCAAAGTATATTAAACCATCTTTATTATTTAATCTTTCTTTTATATTATTAAACTCTTTTAAATCATCTTCAATCATATCATTTTTTATATTATCAATTTGAGTTTTATATATCTCTCTAAATTTTTCTCTATTTTCTGTTTCTGATAAATTAGGATTATATTCTTTTGAATTTGAAGTGAATTCATAATATAAGTTTTGAGTTCTTTCTTCTAAGTAATCTTTATTAAGTGTTTTTCCTTCTTTTATATATTCTTCATTTTTATAATGATTTATTAACTGTGATAAATCACTTGCTATGCTTTCAACATCATAATGAAACTCATTTGATTGATAATAATTATCTTCAAACAACACTCTTAGGTTGAGATCTCCATCTGTTTTTATCATTGTATCAAACATTAAATATAAGCCAGATGTAAGTGTAGTAATAGCAATTACAAAGGCTATTATTTTAAGCCCATATGAATAACTATATTTTTTCAATTTTGTAGCCAATTCCCCACACCACCTTTAGATATTTTGGTTCTTTCGGATTTATTTCTATCTTTTCTCTTATTTTTCTTATATGTACCGCAACTGTGTTTTCAGGATTGTACGCAGTTTCATTCCATACCTTTTCATATATTTTATCTATTGAAAATACATTACCCTTATTTTCTATTAAAAGTTTAAGTATCTTATATTGAACTGGAGTAAGTCTTACTTCACATCCATCAACTGTAACTTTTTTATCATCATCTTCTACTATTAGTCCTCCTGTTTGAAACATATTTTCTTTTTCTTCTATGCTTCCAAGCTTGGTATATCTTCTAAGTTGAGAATCTACTCTTGCTATTAGTTCTAGTGGGTTAAAAGGCTTTGTTATATAATCATCTGCTCCCATATTAAGTCCCATTATTTTATCTGTATCTTCTGATTTAGCTGATAGCATTATTACTGGTATGTTCTTAAATTCTCTTATCTTCATAGTAGCTATAAGTCCATCCATTTTGGGCATCATTATATCCATTATTATAAGGTGAATATCATCTTCTTCTATTATCCTAAGTGCATCTATTCCATTGTAACCTTTGTAAATTTCATGTCCTTCATTTTTAAGATATATTCCTATCGCATCTACTATTTCCTTTTCATCATCACATATTAATATATTCATTCTAAAACACCCCTGGATTTAATTTTAGACATATTATATCACAACCTTTATTTTTGATTTAATATAATAATAGCAAATAGATATTAAGAAATACTCAATGAAAATCTTAAGACTTTCTTAAGATTAAAAAAAGATTCCTCTCTTGCGAAGAATCTTTTCTTTAAGCTTATTTATTTTTTACATTTCCAATTTGCTTTAATACTATTGATATGGTGCCATCTGTATTATTTACAAATTCTATTTTTCCCTTGTCATCAAAAAATTCTATAGGTACTTTTATTTCTATTCCTGTATCTGTAACTATTTTTTGCTTTTTAAAATTTTGTCTTTTTAGTTTTTCACTTACTTCAAATTTACCTTCATTTAATCCTTCTTTTTCCATGATACTCATATATTCTTTTTTGTTATCTATATCAGATTTAAAGACATCTCTTGCAACACTTTCTATATCAATCCTATCATTTTCTTCTAAAGATTTTGCTACTGCTTTTTTTGCTTGTCCTACCTTTTCAAAATCTCCTTCATAATTATTTTCTAAGAAGTTTTGAGTGGTTTTATTTAAGACTTTAATCTTTTCTTTTTCTGATCTTTTACTGTTACATTTAAGGTAGATTCTTGATAAGTAATAAATCTTCTCTCCATTTATTTCATAATCTTTTTCTAATAATTTTATATCTAAGGTTGTTAAATCAATTAATACACATTCATCTATTCTCTGACTTTCATTAGGTAGGGATGTTCTTTGCTTTATTATAGAATTTATTGTCTTATCATCTTGTCTGTCTACATTGTGAATATATGAATTTCTATAATTCATTTTAAAGATAGCAAAATATTTCCTATCTTCATATGTGAATACAGAAAATATTACATCTGCTGGTGGAATATCCACATTTACCTTTATAATATTAAACAAAATTTCAGCTAATTTTTTTGTGTCATCTACAAAGCTATGTAAATTATAATTTACTATTATATCTTTAACTACATTTTCCCCATCATTAAATCGAGCTGGTCTAAGTGAACCATCTGTAAACACCTTTAATATATGTTTTTCTAAAAATTCTTCTATATCTTCATCTATAGGATGTTCTACTTCTGACAAAACTGGTATTTCTAAATTATTATCTAATATATGAACTATCATTTTATTTATTTCTAAATCTTTTATATCCAAAATGCCAACCCCTCAAATTTTATTTACATCACAAAGTACATTTTATTTTATATTCATATTTATGTCAAAGAAAAAGAACCTTAAGAAGGTTCTCTAATTTACTTACAAGATTTTCTTTTTATAAATTTTGTTGGGATTATAACCTTTTTAGCAATATTTCTATTGCCTTCAATTCTTTCAAGTAATAATCCTACCGCTGTAGTACCCATAAGCTCTGTGTGGATTTTTATAGTGCTTAAAGGAGGCGATAGAAACTTAGCTGTAGGTATATCATCCACTGCTATAATACAAACATCCTGAGGTATCTTGATATTAGCTTCAAATAACGCCCTCATAGCTCCAATTGCCATAGTATCAGAAGCTATGAAAAATGCCTTAGGTAGATTTCCTCTTTTAATGGCTTTTTTCATTAGTATATAACCATCTTCAAAGGTAAATCTTCCAATATAAATATTTTCTTCATTATATAAATTATGTTCTTTCATAAAACTTATAAATGTATTTTGTCTTTCATCTTCTAGTTTTTCTAAATTTTTACCTATATATTCATTTCCACTAATAAAGCCAATTTCTTTAAAGCCCTTATCTATTAGAAATTCCAGTATTTTTATTACTGCTTTTTTAAAATCTACTATTACAGAATCAAACTTTTCATCATCTGGAGAAAAGTCTACAAATACAATATTTTCAGTAGAATCCGATATCTCTTTTACTTCATCTACACTGAATTTACCAACTGCTATTATACCATTTAAGTTTTCATATTCATTTAAATTATATTCATTTTCAGTTTTAAAAACAGTTATAACCTCTATATTATTGTATGCACATTCTTCTTCTATGCCTTTTCGAATTGAAAGATAGTATATATCTTCTAATTCTTCCTTTTGTGAATACCAATGAACTATGCCTATTCTTAATTTCTTGTTTGAATTATTTTTTCTTTGCTTTACTGTTTTATAATCTAATTTTTCTGCTGTTTCAAATATTCTCTTCCTAGTTTCATCTGCAACAGATATACTTTTATCATAATTAAGAACTCTTGATACTGTAGATTGAGATACTTTAGCTATCTCTGCTATGTCTTTTATTGTAGCCAATTGATCACTTCCATTCAATAAATTAAATACTTTTTATTTTACTTTCATAAGCTTTTATCATGTCATTTTCAAATTCAATTTCTTTATCAGTATGATTGTTTATGAATAAATATTTCTTATTTTTATATTTTCTCATATATAGCTCTAATCCTTTAGGTGAGTCTATATATTCTATAGCCTGGTCTTTTATAATATCTCTATATAATTCATCTAAAACATCTTCACTTACACCAGTACCTATATAATATACTTGTCCTTTGCCATATTTATTTCTTGTTATAGCTGCTTTATCATCATAGAATTTATCATTATATTTATATAATACTTCTGCTGTGTTTGGGCTTATTATATCACGCCAAACATTAGCCTTATATTTTTCTTTATTATCTTTTGCTACTATTTCTATATCTTCTACTAGCGATTCACTTTCATCTATTCTAATACCAGCTAATTCACTTATTAATCCAGGGTTTTCTAATCCAAAATACAAGTTATTATTTTTATCTTTTATTCCTGCCCTAAATGAAAATATTATTGTGCCACCATTATCTGCAAATTCTTCAAGTCTTTTTTGTAAGTTTTCATCAATGATTTGCATTACTGGTAGGGCTAATACTTTATATTTTTCAAAATCATTTTTTATATCTATTACATCTATATTTGTATTTAAATTATAAAATGGTCTATAGAGCCTTAAAATCTCATTTGTAAAATTAAACTTAATAGATTGATTCTGACCTTTCCAAGACCAAGTATTATCAAAGTCATATAGCACACCAATATCAGATTCTATTTTAGAATTTATTATCTTCTCATGATTTTTTATATCTTTCATAAATTCTTTTACTTCTTCGTATTTTCTCTTTTCTTTATTGTCTGAATCTATTATACCATAACAAAATTGTTCAGCACCTCTTGTCATTCCCCTCCATCTGAAAAATAACATATTTTCACAACCATGAGCTATAGCTTGATATGCCCACATCTTTGCTTGATTAGGACGTGGCAGATACCCTATTACGTCATGACCTTGAGCCCCCATTAATTCTTCTACTATCCAGTAGTTTTTATTCTTTAAACCACGTACATAATCATGGTTTAAGGCTATTTCAGCAGCTTCAATAGGTTCTTTTAATCCACCCCATACTGGATAATTATCATATGATATAAAGTCTAGTTTTTCTGCTAATACATTTTGATCATATGCTTTATCAAAAAATCCCCCAGGTAAATTATGAGTAACTGTTTGATTTTTTCCCTTTAATTCATTTACTATATTTATTTGAAGCTTAGCAAAACTATTTATAGAATGAGATCTAAATCTAGCCCAATCTAATTTAAAAGAAGGATTGTGAACTGTTATTGTAGGTTTTGGGATTGGAATTTCATCAAAATGATTGTAAGTTTGGCCCCAAAAAATAGTTCCATAAGTTTTATTTAAATTTTCTATTTCCTCATATTTATTTTTAAGGAATTTTTGAAATTCTTTATGACATTGATTACAATAACACATATCACTTCCTTCGTGTCCAAATTCATTGTCTATTTGCCAAGAAATTATTTGCTCTTCTTCTTTGTAATGATTTATTAATTTTTCTACTATTTTTTTTGCATAATCCTTATAAACTTCTGAGTTAAAGCAATATTGTCTTCTTCCACCAAAAACCCTTTTATTTCCTAGCTCATCTTCTGATAATATGGATGGTTCTTTTTTTGCAAGCCAGGCTGGAAATGTAGCTGTAGGCGTACCAAACATTACCTTGATATTCTTAGATTTAGCTTTTTCTATTACCATATCAAAAAAAGAAAAATCAAATTCTCCTTCCCTTATCTCCATCATATGCCAAGCAAATTCTCCAATTCTTATGATATTGCTTCCCATTTCTTTTATTCTATCAAGATCTTCATCTATCATATCTTTATCCCAATGCTCTGGATAATAGTCAACACCTAAATACATTTTCATACCTCCTAAATAATAGAAAACTTATACTCGGTTTTCTCATAATAATCTTCATCTGCTTTTAAAATAGCTGAATTCATATTTTCATGATTTATTCCATCTGGCTCATATTGAGTTTCAAAACAAATCCCATCATGTTTCTTTCCTGTTTTTTCATACTTTAATTTTTCATTACCAGGAAAATTATAGCTATATATCACTACACAAGGATACGTTGTACTTATCTCCATTTTCCTTTTACTTTGTTTATCTACCATAGTTATAGCATTATCAAATTCCCTTAGTAAAAATGCATGGTCTAATCCATTTGTAAGTTTGATCTGGGGATAGTCATAATCTAAGCTTTCTTTTATAGCTTTACTTTTCCTAAAGTCCATAGGTGTGTTTTCTACATTTATAAATTTGCCTGTTGGTATCATATTTTCATTTAACTCTAAAAATTCATCTGATCTGATAGATAAATATTGCTCTTTTATATCTTTTTTATAATTACCAGATAAATTGAAATAAGAATGATTAGTCAAATTGCAAAGTGTAGTCTTATCTGTATTGGCATAGTATTCTATTATCACTTTATTTTTTCTTAAAGTATATTTTACATATACTTGTAAGTTACCTGGATAATTTTCTTCCATATCCTTGCTATAGTAATTAAATATAATTGATGTTTCACCTTTTCCTTCTAATATCTTATAATTCCATATTTTTTTATTAAATCCTTGATATCCTCCGTGACCACTGTTCATATCATAGTTATTATTCAACTGATATTCTTCTTGATTAAGGCTAAACTTACCATTAGCTATTCTTCCTGATGTTCTTCCAATTGTAGCTCCAAAATAAGGTGAATTTTCTATATAGTCATATATATTTTCATGTGTTAATATTATATTTTCTCTTTTCCCTTTATTATCTGCTACTAAAAGCTCTACTAGACTCGCCCCATAATCAAGTAATTTCAGTTCAATATCCTTGTTTTTTATGCTTATAAAATTTAAACTTTTATCATCTATATTTATTTTTTCAATGGAATACATTTTTAATCCTCCCTTTAAATGTATTTAAAGAGGTAGTAAATTAACCACCTCTTTAAAATCTTTATATTTTTTTTGCTCCATCGCCTATTTCTGCTATATAAAATTCTGGTTCATAACCTATTTTTTCTTTGTACTCTTTTCTTACATTTTCTTTAAAGTCTTCTATTTTATCATTATAGACTAGATTGACAGAGCATCCTCCAAAACCTGCACCAGTCATTCTAGCACCAATAGAATCATTTTTCCAAGCAGCAGAAACTAAAGTATCTAATTCTTCTCCTGTAACTTCATAATCATCACGAAGTGAAATGTGAGAATCATTCATTAATTTTCCAAATCCTTTTATATCACCTTTTTTCAGTATACTAGCAGCTCTTATAGTCCTTCTATTTTCATATACTGCATGTTTTGCTCTTTTTCTATTCGTTTGATTTTTAATCAAATATTTGTTTTCTTCAAATTGTTCTTCTGTTAAATCACCTAAAGAATTTATGTCTAATTTAGTTTGTAAATCCTTTAATGCTGATTCACACTGACTACGTCTTTCATTGTATTTAGAATCAGCAAGACCTCTTCTTTTATTTGTATTTGCTATTACTATAGAAATATTTTCTAAATTTATAGGAGCATATTCATATTCTAAGGTGTTGGTATCAAGTAAAATAGCATGATCTTTTTTTCCCATAGCTACAATAAATTGATCCATTATTCCACAATTAACTCCAATATATTCATTTTCAGTTTTTTGAGCTAATTTAGACATTTCTACTTTATCAATATCTAAATCAAATAAATCTTTTAAAAGTATACTTGTGACTATGGATATTGATGCACTTGAAGATAGGCCTGCTCCATTTGGTATGTTTCCAAAATATAATATTTCAAAACCACTATCTATTTCATATCCCCTATCTTTAAATATCTTTGTAATGCCTTTAGGATAATTTGCCCACTCATCATCCTTGTTATATGACAATTCATCTAAACTACTTTCAATTACTCCAATTTCAGAAAAATTTTCTGAATATAGTAAAATTCTTTTATCTTTTCGTTTCCTTCCTATGGCATATGTTCCAAAGCTCAAGGCACAAGGAAATACATATCCACCATTATAATCGGTATGTTCACCTATTAGATTTACTCTACCTGGAGCAAAATAAGATCTAATGTTTTCTTTGCTAGCAAATTTTTCAGAGAAGATATCTTTTAACTTTTCTAGATTCATCTATCACACCGCCTTATTTTTTCATTGCATACTTTCTAGAGTCTATAGCTACAGCTATTATAATTATTAAACCTTTAATTACATTTTGCATGTATGGAGTTACCCCTATAAAGTTAAGTCCATAAGCTATAACTTGAAATATAAGAACCCCTGTTACAATTCCTGATATCTTACCTATACCACCATTAAATGATAATCCACCAACTATACAAGCAGCAATAGCATCAAGTTCATACATATTACCTGTGTTATTAGTTGCTGTACCTATACGTGCTGCTTCTAGAGATCCTCCAAGCCCATATAGTAATCCTGCAAGTCCAAATACCATTAAAGTATATTTAAATACATTAACACCTGAAACAATTGCCGCTTCTTGATTTCCACCAATAGCAAATATGTTTTTACCAAATTTAGTTTTATTCCATAGCATCCACACTATGACTGTGACTATAATGGAATAAATTATTAAATAAGGTATTCGTATTATACCTAGTGAAAAATCGCCTTGAGCAAAATTGGTGAATATAGGATCAAGTCCACCTATAGGTTGTGCTCCATATGGAGGTCTATCAAAGTATATTGAAGTAAAACCATATACTATTATCATCATACCTAAGGTTGCAATAAATGGGTCAACCTTAAACTTTGCTACAACATATCCATTTATAAGACTAAATGCACAAGTAGCAAGCATAGCAATCAATATAGGAATGAATATATTAAGTTGTGGTAAATCTGGATACATCTTATAAGCATAATCTGGTGCTTGTAAAAGTGATGCAGAAACTACAGCAGCAAACCCTACTTGTCTACCAAGTGATAAGTCTGTACCTTTTGCAACAATTATACCTCCAACACCTAGTGCCATTATTATACGGGTTGAAGCTTGAGATAAAATATTTGTAAAGTTTCTTAAAGATATGAAATCTGGTGATACTGAAACTATAACTATAAAAAGAGCTATCAACACAAGATATATTGCATTATTTAACATCCAATTTAATACATCTTTTTTAGTCATATTTCTAAAATTAAATTTCTCACTCACTTTTGCCATGTAAATCTCTCCTTCTATAAATATTTAGATGATAATTTTAATATTTCTTCTTGTGTAGTTTCATTGGTATTTACAATACCAGCTACCCGACCATTACTAATTACAAGAATTCTATCTGTAACACCAAGTAATTCTGACATTTCAGAAGAAACCATTATAACACCTTTTTCTTTATTAGCTAAATCAATCATCAATTGATAAATTTCATATTTTGCACCTACATCTATACCACGAGTAGGTTCATCTAATAATAATATTTCTGGTTGTGTAAGTAACCATCTTCCAACTATAACTTTTTGCTGATTTCCACCAGATAATGATGATATCCTAGTTTTATTGTTAGGTGTTTTTACACTCATACTATCAACTACCCAATCTGTATCTTTATTCATTTCACTTTCATTTAATATCCCTATTTTATTAGTATATTTATCAATATTTGCAATTATAGAATTAAAACGTATATCTAATACTGGAAATATTCCAGTAGATCTTCTTTCTTCTGTTACAAGAGCAAAACCATTGCTTATTGCATGGTGGGAATTTTTATTATCTATATTTTTACCATGTAATAATATCTCTCCACTTTGAGTGTGCCTTATACCAAAAATAGTTTCTATAAGCTCTGTTCTTTTAGCACCTACAAGACCTGCTATTCCAAGTATTTCCCCTTTTCTTAATTTAAAGGAAACATCCTTTATAGAAGGTTTAACTGATGCAGTAAGATTTTTAACTTCAAGTATTACTTCACCTGGTTTATTAGATTTTGGTGGGAATCTATTGGTAAGATCACGTCCTACCATCAAATTTATAATTTCATCTGTAGTTATTTCATCAATTGTTTTGGTTGCAATCCAATGTCCATCACGCATTATTGTAACATCATCAGCTATTTGTTTTATTTCTTCCATTTTATGAGATATATATATTATGCCAACTCCATTGTCTCTTAATGATCTTATAATCTTAAACAAATGATTTACTTCTCTCTCTGTAAGAGAAGATGTAGGTTCATCCATTACAAGAATTTTAGAATTATATGATACTGCTTTTGCTATTTCTATCATTTGACTTTGTGATACTGGTAATTTTTCTACCTTACTCTTAGGATTTACATTTATATCTAATTGTTTAAATATTTTTAAAGTATCATCATACATTTTTCTTTCATCTATAAAGGGTCCTTTTTTTGGGAATCTTCCAAGCCAAATATTATCCATAACTGTAGTAGATTGAACTTGATTTAATTCTTGATGTACCATAGAAACTCCATTATCTAATGCTTCTCTTGAAGATTTGAACTTTATTTCTTTTCCTTGTAACAGAATTTTACCATTATCTTTTTGATATATTCCAAAAAGACATTTCATAAGTGTTGATTTTCCAGCTCCATTTTCACCCATCAAAGCATGTACGCTACCAGGACGAATATTTAATTTAACATTATCTAATGCTTTAACACCTGGGAATTCTTTTGAAATATCTATCATTTCTAATAAATATTCATTATTGTCTTTTTTATTAGCCATGAATATTCTCCTTCCTTTGATAATTATTTAAGTAGTAAAAAAAGATGCATATGCATTTTCTTATGCATATGCATCTTTTTTTCAAAAAATTAATTATTCTCCATAACTTTCTTTAGCTACATCTAAATTATCCATTGTTATTGCTACATAAGGAACACGAACATACTTATCATCGATTAATTCCCAATCAGTTCCTTCTGTAACATCTTTACCTGCTGCTGCATTTAAAGCTAAGTCTATAGTAGCTTTTCCTTGGTTACCAGCATCATTAAGTACACTACCTACCATAATACCTTCTTCTATTTTTGTAAGAGCATCTGGTATAGCATCTACTCCTACAACTGGCATAAATTTGTCTCCTTCAAAATATCCTTCTCCTTGAAGAGAGTTAATTGCACCAAGTGCCATTCCATCATTGTTTGCTATTACATATTCTATATCTTCTCCATGCTTGGATAACCATGCATCCATAAGTTCTTTACCCTTTACAGAATCCCACATACCTGTTTGAAGCTCTAACTCTTCAACTTCTATGCCTTTGTCTTCTATAGTTTCTATAACATATTTAGTTCTTGCTTCAGCATCTGGATGTCCTGGTTCACCTTTTAATAATACATATTGGATTTTTCCATCGCCATTTTTATCCCAATCAGGATTTGCTTCCCAAGATTCAGCAACTAATTCTCCTTGAATAATTCCAGATTGTGAAGATTCAGTACCTACATACCAAGTTTTATCATAGCTTTGCATATCAGACTCACTTGGTTCTTTGTTAAAAAACACTACTGGTAATTCTTCTGACTTTGCTTTTTCTATTATACTTGAAGCAGCTTGAGGAGTAACTAAGTTAATTGCTAAAGCTTTTACCCCTTTAGAAATCATTGTGTCAACTTGCTCATTTTGTTTAGCTTGGTCATTTTGTGAATCAACTAAAGTTAAATCTGCTCTTCCATCAGCACTTTCTTCTATTGATCTACGAACAAATGACATAAAGCTATCATCAAACTTATAAATTGTAACACCTACTGCTGTATTACCTTCTGATGCTTCTCCACTTGTTTCTTCTCCGTCATCATTTCCATCATTATTTCCATCATCCCCACCACATGCTGCTAGTGAAAAAACTAATGCAAACATTAATAATATTGCTAGAATCTTTTTCATTTAAATCCTCCCTTTAGATAATATTATGAAAACGTTTCGCTTTCTAGATTAATTTTACTAAAATTTTACTAAAGAGTCAAGAACTTTTTTATATTTTATTTGAGTTTTATTGTAAATAAAATATAAAACATCCAAAAGCTCTAAATCCCAACCTTGGATGTTTTATAACTATAATGTTTTTTCACCACTTAAAATTACGGGGGAAATTAATTCATTTGAATACGGCTTAATTTTGATCTTAAAATTAAAATCATGTGGTTTTAAACTATGTTCTTTTAAAGGAGCTGGTCCACAGCTATTACTACCTATGCCATGAATCATATAATCAATATTTAATGTTACAAAATCTCTTACTCTTAAAGCACTCATATGTTTAGCACTTTCAATATCTTCTTTCGTATAATTATGAGCACTAAAATTAAATTTCTCATCAGAAGTTATAAATAAACCTATCCCTCTATCATCATTTATAGACATCCATTTAGTATCTGTCCTATTTCCGTTTTCTTGAGGGTAGACATAATCAGTAAACATATCTGATACATGACTATTATATATACCAATCATACTAGCTTCCTTACTATCAATATATGATTCACCAGGACCTCTACCGTACCACTGTATATTTTGCAATTCATTTTGTAATTTCATTTCTAGTCCTATTTTAGGAAAAGTTTTAGGAAGTTTTCCCTTAGCCTTGCCATTTATATTTAATAATATATCTCCATTTCCATAAATGATGTATTCCTCTTCCTTTTTCATAGCCCAATCACCATTAGGTGGAGACATATATGCTTTTATAGTTATTTTAATATATTTATCATATATATTAGTTTTAATATCATCTATTCTAGTATGAATATTATTTATGCTTTTATCTCTCCACTCTTTTACTTGATACATATCATTATCTATAGGAGCTCTCCAAAGATTAAAATTAGGTCCTTCATTAATCAATTGAATTCCCTCATATAAATATTTAGAAATTCTACCTTCTATCTTATCAAATACTATTTCAAAGTTTATCCCTTTTATAATTATAACTGTATTTGATTCAATTATATCTAGATTATTCATATCAGATATATTAGTAGTCCACTCTTTTTTTGACGCCAAAGGTAATTTGAAACTTTCAAAAGTTATTACATGTCCTTTTTTAGACCACTTATTATCTTTATTAGTTATTATTTCTACCTTTAACAATAAATCAGTATATAAACTATATTCTTTCTTAAGATTTATTGGAATGTCTATAATAACTTCTTCTCCTGATTTTATTGCATATAAATTTAATATACCACTATCAAATACTTCTTTATCTCCAACAATGCTAAAAGATAAACTAAAAGAATCTAAGTTTATAAAGTCATAAAGATTTTTAATTTTTATTTTACCTTTAGATAAGTCTTCTTCTATTATTTTTATAGGTTCGATTACCTTTTTAAATTCTAATAATCCTGGAGTTGGACTTCTATCTGGTTTTAATAACCCATCGCAACAAAAATTAGAATTATTAGGGTAATCACCAAAATCTCCACCATATGCAAAATATTGTTTCCCATTTTTATCAAATTTTCTTAATCCATGGTCAGTTAATTCCCAAAGAAATCCTCCTTGTAGCCTTTTATATTTATAAAATATATCCCAATATTCCTTTAATCCACCAGGTCCATTTCCCATAGCATGAGCATATTCACAAAGTATATGTGGCTTATCCATATCTTTCATTTCACCAAATTCTATCATTTTTTGATGATTAGAATACATAGTGCTCATTATATCAACTACTTTACCTTCTCTATCCTCTTCATAATGAACTAGTCTTGTATTATCTCTACTTTTAATCCATTTTGACATAGCTACAAAATTACACCCAAAGCTTGATTCATTGCCCATTGACCACATGATTATAGATGGATGATTTTTATCCCTTTCAACCATTCTAATTGCCCTATCAACATATGCATCTTCCCATCTAGGGTCATTTGTAATCTTATCGTATTCACCTATTATTTCAAATCCATGGCATTCTAAATCTGCTTCATCCATAACATATAATCCATAGATATCACAAAGTTCATAAAACCTGGGATCATTAGGATAATGTGCAGTTCTTACAGCATTTATATTGTTCTTTTTCATAAGTAAAATATCTTCTATCATATGTTCAAGTGGTACCACTCTACCTAAATCAGTATGGGCTTCATGCCTATTAACCCCTCTTAACATTATAGGAACTCCATTTACTAAAAATTTACCATTTTTCACTTCAACTCTTCTAAATCCAACTTTAGATGGAATTATTTCAATTATATTATCCTTATCATCCTTTAAATATATCAACAAATCATATAAGTTTGGACTTTCTGCAGTCCATTTTTTAGGATTATTGATATCTATATTTATATTTATAGTAGTTTTATTTTTATTTTTTATTTTTATATTATTAGCTTCCAGTTTAGCTATTTCTTTTTCTTCTTCATTTAATAATAGACATTCAAGCTTATAACCTTCTAAATCTTCTTTTCTAGTATTATTAATATCAACTTCTATTTCTAAATTAGCATCCTTATAATTATCATCTAAATTTGTCTTAATAAAAAAATCTCTTATATGTACTTTTGATTTTGCTATTAAAGATACATCTCTAAATATTCCTGATAGCCACCACATATCTTGATCTTCAATATATGTACCATCACTCCATTGATAAACCCTTATAGATATTGTATTCTCTTTTCCTTTTTCGATAAATTTTGTAATGTCAAATTCAGATGCCATTCTGCTTCCTTGACTATATCCTACTTCTTTTCCATTCACCCAAATATGAAAAGCACTATCTACCCCTTCAAATCGCAAAATAATATTAGAGTCCTTCCAGTTATCCGGAATGAAAAATGTTCTTTTATAGCATCCCGTAGGATTTTTTGATGGTACATTAGGTGGATCTATAGGAAATGGATAAATTAAATCAGTATAATGAGGTATACCGTACCCTTCCATTTGCCAATTACTTGGAACCCTTATATCATCCCAATCATCTACATTATAGCTATCAGTAAAAAAAGCTTCTGGTGATTCCTCCACTGTATTTGAATAATAAAACTTCCACATACCATTTAGCAGCATAAATTTGTCTGATCTTCCTCTTTGGTAGCTTAAAGCATCTTCCTTATTATCATATGAAAAAAAATATGATCTACTATCTAATCTGTTTCTTTCTAAAATATCTAAATCATTCCAATCTCTATTCATAATCTTCTCCTCCACATCTTTATAATTAGTTCTTTAATTAATCATTATATACTATTTTTCATGAAATAAAATCATTGCACAAAAAAAGAGACTATATTTTCATATAGCCTCTTTATATAATGTTAATACCCTCTAGAACCATAAGGCATAAATAATACTACTAATAATAAAAAGAAGAATAGTAATTCACTACCTCCATCAAATAATCCTCCGAGTATACCACCTTGAGCTTCACCCATTGTTAAATTCCTCCTTTCAATATTATCATATGTATATTTATATATATTTGTGCCAAATATATATAAATAACAAATTATACTTTCTTTTTTAATGGAAACAATATATAATAATACTTAGTATTAATATCTGGTACTAAATAAATATATTTTGGAGGTATAATATGAATTTACCAAAACTTAAAATAGGAAACTTAATTGCAAGGGTTCCAATAGTTCAAGGTGGAATGGGAGTTGGTATATCACTTTCAAGTCTTGCTGGTTCTGTTGCTAAAAATGGTGGTATTGGAGTGATATCAGGAGTAGAAATAGGTTTTAATGAACCTGATTATTTTACCAATAAAAAAGAAGCCAATATAAGAGCTTTAAAGAATCATATTAAAAAAGCTAAAGAACTTTCTAATGGAGGTATAATAGGAGTAAATCTTATGGCAGTATTAAATAATTTTGAAGAACTTGTAAAGGAATCTATAAAAGAAAAAGTTGATATAATTTTTTCAGGTGCAGGTCTTCCTTTATCTCTTCCTAAATTTACAAAAAATACAGATACAAAAATTGCTCCAATAGTATCTTCTGCTAAAGCAGCTAAGGTAATTTGTAAAAGTTGGGATAAGAAATACAATGTTATTCCTGATGCTATAGTAGTTGAAGGTCCAAAAGCAGGAGGTCATTTAGGATTTAAAGAAGAAGATTTAAATTTAGAAAAAAACGAATTAATAAACATAGTTAAATCTGTAATAGAAGCAATCTTACCTTTTGAAGAAAAATATAAAAGATCTATACCCGTTATTGCAGGTGGTGGAATATATGATGGATCTGATATAAGTACCCTGATACTAGCAGGAGCATCTGGTGTTCAAATAGGAACAAGGTTTATAGCTACAAATGAATGTGATGCATCAATGGAATTTAAAGAAACAATAATAAATTCTAGTAAAGAAGATATAAGTTTAATAAAAAGTCCTGTAGGTATGACAGGTAGAGCTGTTTCTAATAATTTTCTAGATCAAGTTAATTTAGAAAATAAAAAACCTAAAGGATGTATAGCAAATTGCCTTAAACCATGTAATCCTAGCACTGCACCATATTGTATAGCAGATGCACTTATAAACGCACAAAAGGGCAATTTTGAAGATGGCTTTGCTTTTGCAGGTGTAAATGCATATAGAGTTGATAAAATCACTTCAGTTAAAGAATTAATGGATGAATTAGTAGATGAAGCAAATAAATATTTAAGTAATAATTAAAAAATGCTCTCCAATTTAAATTGGAGAGCATTTTTTATAAATCTATCTTTTTCTCTAATATATATCCTGTAGAATATAGGAATACAAAAAATAAAATAATTGTGAATATTACTGAAGGAACATTTACAGAAAAAGCATTAGCTGTATTTTCTATTTGCATATTTACATTATTAAAGGTTAAGTTTTCTTGTAATGCTTGAGAATTTATATTTATATTAAAAGGTAAAAAACTATTAATTAAATAATCTATATAGGTTGTAGCAGAAGTTATTGCTATAAAAACTATAAATGCTATTAATTTCCCTATCTTTTTAACTCCCAATGCAGCCTTACTTATAGCTATAGAAAAATAAACTGTCATAACAAATCCAATTGATTGTAATATTCCAAGTATTGATATTGCTAAAAATTCAGGTGTTAAGATAATTTTATTTATATCTTTTAATATGGTTGTAAGTATTGGTTGATCTATTAATCCAGAGTATTTACTAAATATCAAATAAATAAATCCAAGCTGTATAACAGAATATAGAGTATACCAAAAGGTAGTCACTATAAGTTTTGATAATACTATGGAGTTCCCTGATACTGGTAGGGTAAGAGTAAGGTATCCCCTATCTTCATATACTTCTTTGCTAAATGACGTTACAAAGTAATATAATATAGCAACATTACCACCAAATGCTCCTAAAACCATTAAAAACATTGTTCTACCTACCGTATCTACATCTGCTGTTAAAAATGCAAATAAACTTAAAAGTGTAAGTGTTATAACTACTACAGCAATAAATTTCGTACTTCCTTTAATCTCATATTTAATCAAATTTAGCATTATTTAAATACCTCCCTATATAGTTCATCTATAGACATATTTTTCTCTGTCCTTAAACTTTCAACATTTCCATTTAAAACTATTTCTCCATCCTTAAGAAATGCTACCTCTTCAAATATTCTCTCTAAATCATGTACCAAATGTGTGGTTATTAACATTGAACTATCTTCATTATAATTATCGATTATAGCATCTAATATCTTCTCACGTGCCACAGGGTCAACTCCTGCTATAGGTTCATCTAATATGTATAGCTTTGCCTTACGTGATAAAACAAGAGTTAGGTTTAATTTTTCCTGCATTCCTTTAGATAATTTAGTTATTTTCATATCTTCACTAAGTTCCATAAAGTTTAAAAGTTCCATTGCCTTTTTTCTATCAAAATCGTCATAAAAGTCTTCAAATAAATCAATTGAATCTTTTATTTTCATCCATTTATATAGAAAATTTCTATCTGGTAAATATGAAACAAGCGCTTTTGTCTCTATACCTGGCTTCTTACCAGAAATATAAACCTCTCCTTTAGACTCTGTTAATATTCCCATAAGTATTTTAATCATAGTAGTTTTACCACTACCATTAGGACCTAATAATCCTACAATTTTCCCCTTTTCAATATTTAAATTCACATTGTTTAAAGCAGCTTTTTTCATATAATTTTTTGTTAGATTTTTCATTTCTACTATTTGCTCCATATTAAATACCTCCTTTTAATTTTTCTTTTATTATATTTAATATTTCATCTTTATCAAAACCTATTTCCTTCATATTTGATAAAAATGAATTTATTATTTCATCAGATAGTTCCTTTTTTAGATTTAATATAATATTTTCATCCTCTGTGACAAAAGTTCCCATTCCTCTTTTAGTAAAAGTAATGCCTTCTCTTTCAAGTTCACTATATGCTCTTTGTACTGTATTTGGATTTACCTTGAATTTTTCTGACATATCCCTTACTGAAATTATTTTGTCAGCATTTTTAAGTTCCCCTTTTACAAGCAATCTTTTTATATGATTCATTATTTGAATATATATAGGTATATTATTATTAAAATCCATGTTTCCCCTCCACTGTTTTAATGACCTATATATATAGTACACCATGACACTAGTTATGTCAATATATTTTAAAAATATTTGTCACTTAATTCTTAATTTTAAATATAATAATATTAGATACTATTACTTTTCTTCAAAAGGAGGACTTTATATGTCAAGTAAAGGATGTGGCGTTTCAAGTGAGTTATTGTTTTTCTTCTTATTATTAGTAGTTTTATTCATGCCTGGATACGGTAATTACTAATCTTACATTTCTTTAAAAAGTTGATTATCTTAAGATAATCAACTTTTTTTGTGAAAAATGATGGATATCACAATTAAAATCATGATTTATTGGTATAATTATAATAGGAATAAAATTTATGAAATTGGAAAGGAGATAAATCATGAATTCAATAGATATTTTAGTTAATGAACATGATAATATAAAGAAGATTTTAAAAATAGTGAGATGTATCTGTGTGGATATGGTAGAGGGCAAGGATGTTGATATAAATGACTTTTCCCATATAATTGATTTTATTAGGAATTATGCTGATAAACATCATCATGGTAAAGAAGAAGAAATATTATTTAAATATATGCAAGAGGAATTATCCTTAGATATAGGTGAAGGACCAGTAAGAGGAATGTTTATAGAGCATGATTATGCAAGAAGCTTTGTAATTAATTTAGAAATGGCTATAAAAAAATATAATGATGGTGATAATGAATCTAAGGTAGATATAATTGCAAATGCTATAGGATATGCAAATTTACTTACAAATCATATCTTTAAAGAAGATAATGTCATATATAAATATGCTATAGCACATTTATCTAATGATACCTTAAATAAAATAAACAAGGAAGTTAAGGCAATAGAAGAAACACAAGAAAATATAAATAAGAAGAAAAAATATCTAGATTTAATAGAAAATTTAAGTAAAAAATATAACTGCTAAGAATATTCTTAGCAGTTATATTTTAATAATATGGATTATTACCATAGCCTGGATAATTTCTATAGCCTGGATAGTTGCCATAACCAGGGTATGGTCTTCTTCTACGCCTATTAAATAGGTTTCCAAGCAATATCAAAGATATAAAATCTCTAAAAAGTCGTCTTCTACCATAATAAGGTCTTTGCATATTTACTCCCCTGCTCATTACACGCTTTTCTCTTATATCATCTTCAATTTCTGGATAATCGTTTATCATATCGTTATATATTTCATCAATCATTCTTTCTAATTCTTCATTTGTTGGCATTTCATCCATATCATCATATGGATAATATTTCATTATAGTATCTTCTACTTTTGGATAAAGTTTTTCATACATTTCAGGATAAGCTATGTTTTCATTCATAAAAAAATCCTCCTCTACTTTTTCGTATTCAATATATATTATGTAGAGAGTATTCTTTTGTGAATGATTTTTATTTATTTATATTTAAATATAGTTCTTTTTCTTTATTGAAATTGAGTTCATCACCATCTATTGTAACTTTACTGGCATCTACAAAGCCATGTATTACAATTTTTATATTAGGAAATTCATATCCATCTTTTAAAATCTGGCCTTTAACGATTATATTGTCTGTATCAGGTTTTATATTTAATTCTACCTCTGAATACTTACCTTTTTCATAATCAAAGGATAAAGAATCATCTATATATAATTTATATTTTCCTTCTAGCCCATAATAATAATGTATTTCTAATCCATTATTATCTATAGGTATTATAGCTCCTGCTTTTATATATATTGGTAACTTCTCTAAAGGAGCATCTGCTATAATATACTTTCCACCTTCTATTATCTCTTTTGTAAAATAATCATACCATTTACCTTCTGGTAAATAAACCATTCTCTTGTATGTTCTTGGTTTTGTTATAGGACAAATCATTATATTTTCACCATATAAAAATTGATCATTTATATCATATGTTTTTTCATCTTCTTGATAATGATAAAAAAGAGGACGTAAAACTGGTTCTCCTGTAAGAGAATTATCTCTCATTAAATTATATAAGTAAGTCATGAATTTATATCTAAGTGATATATAGTCTTTAATTACTTTTAAATAGTCTCTTCCAAAACACCATGGTTCTTGATTTATTGTACCTTTAGCACTATGATTTCTAAAAAATGGAGTAAATGCTCCTAATTGAGTCCATCTAGTAAGTAATTCTCCATTACTATCACCATTAAATCCTCCTACATCTCCACCTATAAATGAAAATCCACTTAAAGATAAGTTTAAATACATAGGAATGCTCGCTTCTAAATGCTCCCATACAGATTCATTATCACCAGTCCACAGTGCTGAATATCTTTGAGTTCCTGCAAAAGCTGCACGAGTTAATATAAAGGGTCTTTTCTTTGCATCTATTTCTTTAAGTCCCTTATAGCTAGCTTCAGCTTCAAGCATTGCATATATATTGTGAATTTCTGAATGTGCCCTCTCATTTCCATCATTATCAATATGAATAGTATCAAGCGGTAAAGTTTTGCTATCTGTAGAAAAATCAGCTGGTTCATTCATATCATTCCATATTCCTTCTACACCTAAATCTATTAATTCCTTATGAAGTTCTCCCCACCATTTCTTGACATCATTTCTTAGAAAATCTGGAAAGGCAGAATCCCCTGGCCAAACTTCACCAATATATATATCATCATTTTTATCTTTTATAAAGTAATCTTTTTCTTTTCCTTCATCAAATACCTTATATCCTTCTTCCTTTTTTACCCCTGGATCTATTATTACTACCAATTTAAAACCCATTTGTTTTAATTCATCATTCATTTCCTTAAATTCACTAAACTTTTCATCATCTATGGTAAATACCTTATAGTCTTTCATATAATCTATATCAAGATATAATACATCACATGGTATATTTTCCTTTTTCATTCTTCTAGCTACTTCTAGCAATTCCTCTTTATTTTCATAGCTCCAACGGCATTGGTGATAGCCTAAAAAATCTTTCCTAGGTAAAGGCATTCTTCCTGTAATATAACTATAATTTCTTACTACATTTGAAATTTCTGGTCCGTATATAAAGAAGTAATCTATTCTACCCCCATCAGCTTTAAATTTAACCCTATCTTTTTTTTCTTTGCCAAAATCAAAATGAGTTTTAAATGTATTATCAAAGTATATCCCATAAGCAAGGTCTTCTTTTAATCCTATATAAAAAGGTACTGCAGTATGGTATTCTTTTATTATTGATGTATGAATATCACTATTTGCAAGCACGTCATTATTCCAATTAACTGTGTCTGTATCAATCTGATTTATAAAACCAAATTTTTCTCCCATACCATAAAAACCTTTTTCATCATTCATGAATTTTTCTAAAGATATATTATTTAAATCTAAATTTTTATCCTTATTTAATAAATTTCCATTTTTATCATAAATAGACACTTTTAAAGTTTCTTCATCTATATTTATTTTTAATTTATCTGTAGAAATATTATTATTTTCAATTTCGCAATCTATTTTTTTAGGTTTAGCTATTACAGCTATAGATGTTTTTGGCAGTTTATTTTCCTTAGAATAAGAAAATCTAACTATATCATCACCATAAAATACTATATCCAAAAAAACATTATTATTTTCTATGGTATATCCATATGTAGTCTTTTTTATCATTATATCTCTCCTAATATTTTTCATCTATTAATACACCTGAATAGTTTATTTCAATATCATCATATCCATTTGTATTGTTATTTGTAGGTACTTTTATTGATTTGAATTTATTATATATATCCTTCATTAATATTTTCAAATTATTTATAGAATCATCAAAATTTTCCATAGATTTAATTTTATCTATAAATTTATTTGTATCTAATTTAAGTTTGCCATCATTTATTATATTTATCCCAGTTTCAGATAAGGTATAGCTGTGATTTTTTACTGTTTCTTTGATGTCTAAGCTATAACTAGTCCTAAATTCCTTATCTAATATCTCTAAAGAACCTAGTGCTGAATTATACTTATCTAATAATTTTTTCATATTATAAATACTATAATTTTTATTTAACTCAAATAATTTGATCTCTTTTTCAAGGCTTATTTCACTATGATAAAAGCCATAATAATGTTCTTTTAATCTTTCTAAATCATCATAAAATTGATCAGATGCTAATAAATGATTGGCATTTGAGTAAGAAGTATTATTTTCCGTTCTACTTGCAGGTTCTACTCTGTCTATATTAGAAGTATTTAAAACCTGCCTATTTCTTTCTACAAAACTATTATGAATCCTTCTTTTAGTTCTTGAAGTACTAGATACTCGTGTCATTATAACACTTCCTCTCATCTTTTACTTCTTTATACCCAAAAAATCTATTCTTATAGTATATTATGCTACTTCCTCAGGCATATAACCTTTAAATTGAGATTTATATAATTTAGAATATAGCTTTTCATTCTTTAATAATTCTTCATGCGTTCCTTTTTCTTCTATACCCTTATCTGTTAATACTACAATCTTATCTGCATTTTTTATAGTAGATAATCTATGGGCAATAACTATAGTAGTTCTTCCTTTTGATAGTTTTTCTAATGCTTTTTGAATCTTAATTTCTGTTTCATTATCTAATGCACTAGTTGCTTCATCAAGTATTAAAATAGGTGGATTCTTAAGAAAAACCCTAGCTATAGAAATTCTTTGTTTTTGTCCTCCTGATAATCTTACGCCCTTTTCTCCAATATATGTTTTATATCCATTAGGTAAAGTCATTATAAAATCATGAATATTTGAATTTTTTGCTGCATCTATTACTTCTTCATGTGTAGCATCTGACCTACCATATAATATGTTTTCTTCTATAGTCCCAGTAAATAAAAACACATCTTGTTGAACAAAACCAATATTTTCTCTTAATGATTTGATCTTTATTTTCTTTATATCTATATCATCTATAGTTACACTACCTTCATCTACTTCATAAAATCTAGGTATTAAATTACATAAAGTGGATTTTCCTCCACCAGAAGGCCCAACTAGTGCAAATGTCTTTCCATGTGCAATGTCTAAATCTATGCCCTTTAATACTGTTTCAGCTTCATCAACAATATCAGGTTTAACCTCTAATATCTGTAAGAATCTTTCAAATCCAGTCATTCCATCTTGAAATTGTTGAGTAAATTGAGTGAGTCTTCTAATTGGTTGCATAAAGAAATTTATAAATAATAAAAAGGCTAATAAATCAGAAAAATTCATAGTATCATTCGTTATGAATATACCTCCAACACTTATAACTACAAGATTAAGCATGTTTATTAAAAAGTTCATTCCTGTAAAAAATTCTGCCATAGATTTAAAGGCAAATTCTCTTGAATCTTTAAATTCCCTATTTCCTATTTCAAACTTATACATTTCATATTCTTCATTAGCAAAAGATTTTGCTACTCTTATTCCAGATAAACTATCTTGTAATTGAGAATTCACATTTGCTATTTTCTTTTTTACCGTCCTAAATGCATGATTCATTTTATTTCTCTTTTTGAATGCAAAAAATAACATCACTGGTATAAAGGTAAAAACTATTAATGTGAGTGGTATATTTATAGTAAACATGAGTATAAAAGAACCTATAAGCATTATGATAGATAAAAACAAATCTTCTGGCCCATGATGAGCAAGTTCTGATATCTCTCTTAGATCATTTACTATCCTAGACATAAGATTACCTGTTTTCACCTTATCAAAATAACTAAAAGGCAAGGTTTGAATATGTGAGAATAAATCTTTTCTCATATTAGCTTCCATTCTAGCGCCCACTACATGACCCCAATAGTCCACTATATAGTTAAGAATAGCCCTAATTATAAATAATACTACCAAAGCCCCTGTTATGATATAAAGTTCTCTCATTTTTCCATTTGGTATTATATCTCTTGTAAACTCTCTAGTTACCATAGGGAATATTAAATCTATTACAGCTATTAAAAAAGCAGATACCATATCTAATATAAATAATTTCTTATGGGGCTTATAATAAGATGCAAATTTTTTCAACATTTTACTTCCTCCTTATCTAAATTATCCTATATATAGTTTAATTCTAAAACTTATTAAAGTCAATATCTTTAGTGGCTCTAAATAATAAAAAATGATGCCTTTATAAAGGCATCATTTTTTATTATTTAGTTTAATTAGCTTTTTTCTTTTTTATTGTTTTCTTTGTTATAGGATGAATACCATATTTCTTTCTAGAGAGCTTTGATAATCCATACATAAGAGCAAATAATATTACTATACCAAGAGGTATGAGTATAGCTGGGCTAATGAAGAATTGTCCCCATAATAGATACATTAAAAGTGCAACTACTGCGGTAGTTATTGCATATGGCACTTGTGTTGAAACATGATCTATATGATCTGCTCCAGAAAATATTGATGCAAGTACTGTAGTGTCTGATATTGGTGAACAATGGTCACCAAATATAGCCCCTGAAAATACTACTCCTGACATTGCTACTGAAAGATATGCATCATTTGTTAAAACATATGCTAGTGGTATAGCTATTGGTGTGAGTATAGTCATAGTTCCCCAAGATGTACCAGTTGCAAATGAAATTAACATTCCAAGTAAGAATATTATAATTGGTACCATTACAAATGGTAAATTTTCAGGTATTGCTCTAACAATAAATCCAGCTAAATCCATTTCAGCAGTTACTGCACCCAAACTCCAAGCCATTACAAGTATTACACATGCAAGTAGCATAAGTTTAAGTCCATCTACAAATGTATCCATAGTTTCTGCTAAATTCATTATTTTAGTAGAAAGAGCCATCACTATTCCGGTTAAAGCCATTGCAAATGATCCCCATAAAAGTGCCTTTGCTGGGTCTGATGCACCTAATATATCTGTTATTCCTCCTGCTCCTCTTCCGGTAAACCAGAAACCAAAAAGAGTAACTCCTACAAGTACTATTAAAGGAAGGAAAAAAGTTATAAGCATAGGTTTAGTATCTTTAGGCTCTCCTAATTCGTAATTTACATCAAGCATTGGTTTTGCACCATCACGAACAATTTTACCTTCAGTCACTGCCCTGTGTTCTGCCTTAAGCATAGGTCCAAAATCTCTTTCTGTTATAACAAGCATTCCTACAAGAAGTACTGCCAATATACAATATAAGTTTAAAGGTATACTATAAAGATACCCAGTAAAGGGTTCAATGCTAGTTATTCCAGCTGTTTCCATACCAGTCTTTACCATACCTATTTGAAAAGCTATCCAGTCAGATATGAAAAAGGTTGCTACAGGAGCTGCAGTAGAGTCTAATATATATGATAATCTTTCTGAGGATATTTTATGTTCTTCTGAAATATCCCTAAAAACATTACCTACTATTGCAGCATTTACATAATCGTTGAAGAAAATAACAATACCAAGTACCCAAGCTCCTACTCCGGCAGCTTTCCTAGTCTTAATTCTTTTCCTTGCCCAAGTTGTAAGTGCTTTACTACCTCCAAGCCTCCAAATAAATGCAACCCCTGAGCCCATAAGTAGATTAAATAATAAAAGTTGAGCATTCCATTCATCAGTGATAGATCCTATTACAGTATTTAAGGTGTATACAACCCCACTAAAAGGATTCCAACCTGATATTATCAACCCTCCTGAAAAAATCCCCAAAAATAAAGATATAAGAACTCTTTTTGTTATAAATGCCAAAGTTATAGCTACTAACGGGGGAATTATCGCAAGCCATCCATATTCCATACACATCACTCCTTCTTATTTTTTATTTAAAATCCCCATAGTATATATATTCGACATAAATTCAAAATATCCTTTAATTTTTTGAATATTTTTTTATTTGCAAATCTTCTTATAATTACAGTAATTACATTTACTTATATCCTTTTTATAATCTATTTTTTCAGAATGTAAGTTTACAAAATTAATGAATTCTTTTATATTTGTCATGTTTTCTTTTAAAGCTTCATTTGATATATCTATGTGCAAATATTCTCCTGTTTTAAGCATCATTAATTTAGCACCTTTTATATGAACCCCATATAAATCTTTAACAATAGATGCATAAAGCTGCATTTGAGTAGAATATTTATTTATAATATACTCTTTGTTTTTAACTGCATTGGTTTTTAAATCAATTATTTCTCCTCCATCTTCATCTATAATTATCTTATCAATAATCCCTGATAACTTGATGTCAGATATATTATATAAAAAAGGAATTTCATTATATTCTTTCTTATCGTAAAAATCCTTCATCCTTATATAATTATCTAAATAAGGAGTTATTTCTTCAATTATTTCTTTTGAACTATTAATATTGTTTTCCTTTAATACCTTTTTTATTATTTTCTCTTTATCTATATGACTATTATACAATTCACATATCCTATGAATTATAATTCCTTTTTGTGCACTAGCTAATACTTTTCCTTTACTTATAGCATTATTATTGTTAAATAAAGGAGTCTTTTCATAGTATTCATAGTAGAAACTTCTTTTACAATCTTTATATTTCATATAAGAACTTATGCTTAAAGATTCAAATTTCTTTTTAATACTATTATTATAGCTATCAATTAAAGGAAATACATTATTATTAATATTTTTTTTATTAAGATGATTTTCATTTAATATTTTAATGCCTTCATCTTCTTCATATGATAAGTCTATATTGTCTATATATTTTATATTTGGACTATCAAGATTTTCTTCTAGCATAGTTTTAAAAGAATTTTTATAATTACTTGCAGCAGCCTGACATCCTAGTATTAATTTTTCTTCTGCTCTTGTCATAGCTACATATAATATTCTTTTATTTTCCTCTAAATTTTCTTTTTTTTCTATATCCATTAAATTTGAATATATAAAAGATAACTCTTTACAAGCTTTATTATTTTGATCTAAATATTTTATTCCCATACCCTTATCTTTTACATATAAGAAATCATGAGTTTTGCTTGGAAATGGCTTTGAAATTTGTGGTATTATTACAACTTTAAACTCTAAACCTTTAGATTTATGAATAGTTAATATGTTGACTGAATCTTTTTCTAATCCTACATTTTCTTTTTCAATATCTTGTCCATATTTTTTTAAATCTTCTATATGATTTAAAAATTCATTTAGATCCATATGTTCATCCATGACAATTTCTTTTGTATATGATATAAATCTTTCTACATTGGATTTTTTTTGAATATTATCATATAAAAGTAAGGAAATTTCTACAAAGTTAGTAAGATTTACTAATTCTATCAATAGTTCATCTAATCTTATAATTCCTTTTAAGTTACTTAATTGATCAATTATTTCATATCCAAGTTTTATTGTTTCACTTTCTTTTTCATTTTCAATGTAATCGTATATTTCTTGATCTGAAGCTCCTAGCATAGGACTTCTCAAATATCCTACCAGGGCTAATAGGTCTTCTTTGTTATTTATAAGTTTTAATGCATTTATTATATCTATTATCTCTTGTGAATATAATAATCCATTTCCTGAAATTGTAGAAAAGGGTATATTATATTTTTTTAATTCTTCCTCATATAAAGATACATCTGTCATGGAGCGAAAAATCATTGCAAAATCATTATAATTATACTCCTTATCATTTACTAATGATTTTATTCTTTTAGCTATTAAACTTGCTTCATATTTTTTGCTATATTCACCCTTGTCTTGAGATTGGGGAATATTCAAATCATCATTCTTTAATATTTCAACATCTACTTTACTTTTAGAAATTTTATTTGGATGAAGTATTTGATACTTTTCTTTCATTAATTTAAGGAAAAAATTATTTATTACTTTCATTATTGTATCTTTAGTTCTAAAATTATCATCTAATGAAAGTACTAGCTTATCATTTTCTTTTAATATATCTTTTTTCACTTCATCAAATACTGAAATATCTGCCCCTCTAAACCTATATATTGATTGTTTGGGATCGCCCACTACAAACAAATTATTTCTATCTAATGGCTTTTCTTTAGAACATAGCTTATATAATATCTCTTTTTGTAAATTATCTGTATCTTGAAATTCATCTATCATTATATATTTGAATTTATCCCTATAATGATTTAAAATTTCATTATTGTTAAATAGTTTCAAAGTTAATATTTGTAAATCTTCATAATCTAATTTACATGCTTTTTCTTTTTTCTCAATATATTTTTCATCCAACAATCTTAATATATGAAAAATTGATATATAGGTATCCTTATTCATCTTTTCTAATAATTTTAATGCGTGATCAATCTCTTTAGTAACTTCATCAATAGTTTCTTGAATCTTTTTATTTCTACCTAGATTTTGCTTTATATATAATAATTTAAATAAATCTTCTTTTTTAATTTCTTTATCATCATCATTATAAAAGTCTATCCAAATATCACTATCTTTCAATTTATTTATTTTTGATTTTTTAGTACAGTTTTCTATTAAATATGTGACCTTTTCTTTTATATAATCTAGATTGCTAAAGTTACATTTTAGATTATCAATATTATTAATTGTTATATCTTCTACATCAGAGATGTCTTTACCTGTAGTTCTGATATTAAAATATATTTTTTTAATTGTATCTATTATATTTTCCTTATATGTGCTCTCTTCCATAGAAAAGGGAGTAAAGTATTCTAAAAACTTATAGACCTTATCATCATTTTCAATTTTTTTAATTAATATTTCTTTTAATATTTCATCAATAAATTTGCTTTTTTCATATTCCTCTAATATACCAAAGCCTGGTATAACTTTAGCTTCTATTGGATTTTCATTTAATATGTTTGAACAAAAAGCATGTATTGTTGAAATATTAGCCATTTCTAAATCTTCATATATTCGATTCCATTCTAAGTTTAATTTAGATTTTTCAATTATCTTTTTTCTGATTCTTTCTTTCATTTCGCTTTGAGCTTTTTTAGTAAAAGTAATTGCAACTATACCTTCAATTTCTTTATATTTTTCTAAATTTCCATTTTCTAATATATTTATATATCTATCCACTAGTACCTTGGTTTTACCACTTCCTGCTCCTGCATTTACAAGTAAATTTTGATCTATTATATTAATAGCTTGCTTCTGATTTTGTGTAAGCATCATATTCTTCATCCTTTCTCTCTATTCTTTCTTTATTATATCTACATATAGTTTTATAAGGACAATATGCACTGCATTTACTAGGTTTAACAAAAAAGTTTCCTGAATTTATGCCATCAATATAATTATTGATATGTGTCTTTGCAATATCTATCATATTATCTAGGTCTATTTTTTCTAATAGATAAGAATATTTTTTATCATTTAAAGTTATATAAGCCGTCTCTAAAATTTCATATTTCTTTTCTTTCATCACCATTGCATATATAGGTAATTGAAGGCTTGTACCCTTTTCAATATCTTTTATGTTTTTAGCAGATGAAGTTTTATAGTCATATATTATTAATCCTTGATTTTTCATATCAATCCTATCAATTTTCCCACATAATTTAATATCAAAATCTTCAGTAGTTAAAATAAAATCTTCATCATATCCAAATTTGTATTCGAAAAACTTAGGATTGATTTTTTCTTCTTTCAATCTTTCTAAATCTTTATATAAAAATTCTATTATATTTTTTTGTATGGATTCAATTCTTAAAGCCCATATGCCCTTTATATCTTGTAATTTAAATTCATTTTTAAATATCCTTATAAGTGATTTTTCTATAATCTCAGGAATGTTTTGAGGCTCCTTACCCTTAAATCTACTATAAAATTCTGAGAGTACTATATGATATATATTTCCTTTATCTCTATTATCAAAATCACCTTCTGATTCTTCCTCCTTTATATTTAATACATATTTGAAAAAATATTTAATAGGACATTCTGCATAAGTTTCTAAGCTACTTATACTAAATTTTTTATCAATGAAATTGATATCACTATTGATATTGCCATCAAATTCAGTAAATTTAGATGAGTTTCTTTTACTTTCTACATCTACTTTTCTTTTTATATCATATATACTATTTTCATCTATAAAATTATACATATTTATAGCTTCTATAATATTTTCTTTTTTAGAATGCTTAAATAGTAAATTTTGAAAAATTTCTTTTTTATCAAATATATCCAGTATATCTTTTGTTAAATCATAATTATTAGCTATATTTTTCATATTATTTTCATTTAAATCTAACTTATTCATTAATTCGTCTATAAAAATTGATTTAAAGGAAAGATCTGATATATTTTGATTACTATAAGATAAGCTTAACTTTGAATTTGCTCTAGATATTGAAATAGCAAATAATAGTTTTTCTTTGTCATATATTTCTTTTTTAGTTGGATATATAATCCCCTTGTCTTTTAAAAGTTCTTCATTTCTTTTATTGAAAAACCAATCATTTTTATATGTTTTAGGATATTTACCTTCACTTAAACCCACTATATATATTTCTTCAAAACTTAGACCCCTAGTTAAAGAAGGGTTTATTATATTTATACCATCTTTTCTTTTCTCCCTTATAACTATATCTTCTTTTTCAAATACTTTTTTTAATATCCTATAGAATGAATTTATATCAAATTCATCTTTGAAAAATACATGAAAACTTCTTTCTATATTTTCTAAGATTTCATATAGTTTATTTATAAATCTTATATCCCTATAATATATTTCTTTGCTTTTATGCTCTAAATATAGTTTGTAAATATTACCTTGTAAATCAATATCTACAAGTATTTTTTTAATATAATCTATATCAAATCTTTCTTCTTTTAACAAATTAACCTTATCCTCAAATTCTTCTTTAATATTTAAATAAGGCGAATCCATTACTTTAATTAGATTATCTTTGCTAAGATTTATCATTAAGTTAATTAATTTTAATAGATCTTTAGATATTGGTATATCTATCATTTTTTCTTTTTTTTCTAAATTATATAATATATTATAAGCATCTAGTTTCTTTAGGATTAAATCTTCATATATATCCAAATCATTTGAAACAATTGCTATTTTACTAGGGCTTATTCCATTCCTTATAGATTTATTTATTTGATCTGTTATCTTTGCAATTTCATCTTCTATCCTATTTGCTTTATTTATATTTAAAGTTCCCATATTAGAGATATTTGGTTTTTTTTCAGAAAATAATTTGCTTGATAATTCATCATAAAAAGTTTTTCCCTTATTTTCTTTGTCTTTTATAGTAAAACCTATATTTTTTAAATCTTCTAATGTTTTTCTTATAGTAGTATATTCACTATCTGTTTTATATGGAATATTTATATAGATGTCTGTATTCATCTTTGATAATTGTTTTATTAGTTCAAATTCTTGATCTCTAAAATCAAAAAATTCATCAATTATTACTGTTTGTAAATCTTTAAATATATCTTTATTTTCATTGAAATTAACTAATGCCTTTAAAAAAATCTCTTCTTTATCTAATAAATTATTTTCCTCTAAAAATATTTGATATTCTTTATATATGTAAAATATTTCTTTAAATTTTTTATGATCATCTTTTTTTATTTTTATATCTTTATAATTAACAAAGTTTCTTTTCATTTCTCCTATTATATAAATCAGATTATCTATGAAATTATCACTTTTTATATTACTTTTATAGAATTTTATCATATCCTTATCATCTAGTTTTTTAAGTAGATTTGATAATATGATTTGTTTTTCTATATCTCCAATTTCAATATAATTGGATTTATTGATTAATTTATCTACTATATCATCAAAAGTTATTACATTTAAATTAAAGGCTCCTTTAGAATCTTTTAACAACTCTTTTCTATATTTAATTAGTAAATTCCTTGATGGAAGTATATAATATAGTTTTTCGCATTCATTGTCTTCTATATATGTTTTTGATATTTTTATTAATTCATCTTTATATTTATTATTTATATCACCAAAATAAACAATTTTATCATTCATTTTATCACCTCAATAATTTTATACTTTTATTATATAACAAAAAAATCCTCATATAGAGGATTAAGCTGAAATTTTATATTTTTCAAATATATACAATACATCATTTACATTATAATTTGTAAATTTGTCATATGTTAAAGATTCTATTACTTTTTTTAATTGATATTCAAATTCATTAGAGTTATTTGATTCTGAATTGAAAGGACTTGTAACTATATTTAATTGTAATAACAACTCCCAAAATGTTCTATAACTTACTATATTTAATGTAGAAATAGGATAATCTTTAATAAATTTATTTTTATCTATATTACATGTTTTTTCATATAATTTTTTATTTATATCATTATTAGAATCCTTCAAAGACAACAGTCCTTCATAGTATTCTCTTGCTATTTTTTCTTTTATATATTTCATTTAAATACCTCCTTTAAATCCCCAAAATAAATCTCAAGAAGATTATAACATGAAAAGAAGGCTTATTTTATCGAAATATCAGTATTTACAAAATTTTAAGAATTAATTTAAATTATTGAGACATTAGCATCTAGTTCTTTGATCATTTCTTGCTTTGATGATAATATGATAAATTTTATCTTAGATTTATCTAATGAATTTAGCACATTTATTATCTCTTTTAATTCTATATTTTCTAATATATAGTCATTTAACAAAACATGTATACTCTCTTTTGTATTAATGGTATCAAGTTTTGAGACTATAACAGGAAATAGTTCTGATGCACTCATAAAACCTATTATAGATTTTACTTTTATTATATTTACTTTTCTTTCATTCATATATTCTATTAAATTATCTTCACTTAAAAAATCTTCCACTGATAATTTTATATGATATCTCTTTTCTATGTTTTCTCGATATGGAGAAGCTATAAATCTAGAATATTTTTCTTTGCTCCAAAATGAATCTAACAATACTATTTTTTTACCTCTTTTTGATAATTCTAAAATATATTTTTTAGCCTCTTTTTTAGCTTTACTAAAATCTTCATTAAAAAAAACTACATTATTATCATACATAATATCACTCCTAAAAATTATTAATGCTAGTTCTTAGTACCTGGTACTAATAGTATATGATATTATAACACATTTATGTGATCTATGTCGAGTTACTTATATTAAAGTGTTAGAGTGAATTGTTTTATGATATAATTTTATATTATAGACTAAAGGAGTGTAATTATTTGAGTTTCTTTGATAAATTATCAAATAACTTTGGTATAAAGCTTAATTCCAGACAAAAACAAGCAGTAGAACATAAAAATGGCCCTGCCCTAGTGCTTGCTGTTCCAGGTGCAGGAAAGACTACTGTATTAATATCTAGAACTGCCAATTTAATATTAAATTATAATATAAATCCACAAAGTATTTTATCTGTAACTTTTAGTAAGGCTTCTGCCTTAGATATGAAAATTAGATTTTCAAAGGTATTTGGCAATGAACTAGCTAGAAATGTGCGTTTTTCTACTATTCATAGTTTTTCTTATAGTGTTATAAAATATTATTCTAAAATAAACAATAAAAAATATATTCTAATTGAAGGAAAAAATTCTCCAGTAAATAAAATTGTACTGCTAAAAAAATTATATATGGAGTTAAATAATTCTCTTCCTTCCGAAGAAAAATTAGACGAGCTTTTAAACGCTGTAGGTTTTGTGAAAAATATGCTATTAAAGGAAGAAGAATTTTGCAAATATAAAAAATTAAATATAAATAATTTCAAAAAGATATATGCTAAATATGAAAGTTTCAAAAAACAAAATAATTATATAGATTTTGATGATATGTTATCTTTAACTATATATATACTTGAAAACAATCCTCTCATACTTAGTAATTTAAAAGATAGGTACCAATATATTCAAATAGATGAAGGTCAAGATACTTCAAGAGCTCAACATAAAATAATAAGACTTTTATCAGAACCTCGCAATAATATTTTTATTGTAGCTGATGATGATCAAAGTATATATGGCTTTAGAGGAGCCTATCCTGAATATTTGTTGGATTTTGAAAAAATATATACTAATGCAAAAAAATTCTTTATGGAGCAAAATTATAGGTCTAGTAATAATATTGTAGATACTTCAAATAAATTTATTACAAATAATACTATTAGATATACTAAAAATCTATATACAGAAAATCCTGATGATTTACCTGTTACTATTGTAAAATTCAAAGATGAAAAAAAACAATATGAATATTTATTTGAAAAATTAAAGAATAATTATAGTAATTCTGCCATTCTTTTTAGAAATAATATATCTACCATTGCTATAGTTGATGGACTCTTAAAAAATAATATAGGATTTTTTATAAGGGATACAAAATTAAATTTTTTCAATCATTGGATAGTTAGAGACATATCTTCCTTTATAAAGTTATCTTATGATGATACTGATATAAATAATTTTGAAAAAATCTATTATAAAATAAATGGATATATATCTAAAAAACAAATAAACTTTATCAAGGGTAAAGATAGTAATAAATCAGTATTTAATAGATTGCTTGAGTTTGATGATTTAAAATCTTATCAAAAAAGCAATATCAAAAGAATAAGGGATAAATTTCAATCTCTAAAAAAACTAAAATCAAATATAGCTCTTGATATAATATTATATGATCTAGAATATGATGAATTTTTAAGAAAAAATTCTAAAAGATATGGACAGTCCTATGAAAGTATAAAGATAATAATATCCACATTAAAACTTATATCTGAAGGTCTAATAAACCCTGCTCTTTTACTAGATAGATTAGATTATATAAAAAAATCATTGTATGATAATAGAGAATATAGTGAAGAAAAATTAAGATTATCAACCTTTCATTCTGCAAAAGGTTTAGAGTTTGAAAAGGTATTTATGGTAGATTTAATAGATAATGAATTCCCAACAAGCACTAGCATAGATGAATATGAAATGGGTAATAAAAACCCACTAGAAGAAGAAAGAAGATTGTTCTATGTAGGTATGACTCGTGCAAAAAAAGATCTTAAACTAATAACTTATAAATCACGTGATGGAGAAGAAGTTTATAAATCTAGATTTATAGAAGAACTAGAAAAAATACTTTCCAATGACTCAATGGGAATAAATAGTGGTGATAAAATAATCCATAAATCTTTTGGTAGAGGCACAATATTAGATGTAGATAGGGATATACTCACAATTAAGTTTGAATCTTTTGGTAAAAAGAAAGTATCATTAAGCCTTAGTATGGAAAATAATTTATTAGAGGTAGTATAAAAGACGGACTAAAGTTACTTTAGTCCGTCTTTATATTTACCAGCCTCCAGATGCGCCTCCTCCACCGGAAGAACCTCCTCCTCCAGATGAACCGCCACCTCCTCGGCCTGATCCTCCTCTACCTCTGCCTATACTTCTTATTAGCATATAGGTTAAGAAGCCACCAAAAAATCTAAAGTCTATGAATAACAATATTACTATAAGTAATCCAATAAATATTTTCTGAATGCTAGTAAACCCTTCTCTTTCGTCACTTGCTTCTTCTTGAAATTCATCTTTAGATTCTATTCCATTATACTCATTTTCTATTTCAGTAATTATATTATTAAATGCTAAAAGTAAACCTTCGCTATAGTTTTCATCTTTGAAATTTGGTTCCAGATAATCATCACGAATTCGTCCTACTTTTCCATCAGGTAAAGCTCCTTCTAAACCATACCCTACTTCTATCCTAAGTCTCTTTTCATTTGGAGCTACAAGTAAAAGTACACCATTATCTCCTTCTGAACTTCCAATGCCCCATTCTCTATAGAGTTCAACTGCAAATTCTTCTATTGAACGCTCCTCAAGCGAGTTTATAGTTGCTACAACTACTTGAGCACCATAATTTGCATATAAATCTTTATTTGTATTTATTATATGTTCCTCTACATTAGCATTTATTATATTGGCTTCATCATATACATAAAATTCATAGCTTGCTTCTGGAAGATCAAAATTTGATGCTAAGGATATATTAAAGCTAAATAATATAAATATTACAAGTAATAAACTAAATATCTTTTTTTTAATCATATTTTAACACCTATTCAAATTCAACATCAGGTAATTCTTGATCTGCCTCTGATACCTCAAAATATTCTCTTTTATCTATGCCAAATATACCAGCTACTATATTTGTTGGAAACCTTCTGATTTTTGTATTTAATACTTTTGCTGAGTCATTGTAATCTTTTCTAGAAACTGCTATTCTATTTTCAGTTCCTGCTAATTCATCTTGAAGTTGAATGAAATTTTCATTTGATTTAAGTTCAGGATATCTTTCTACTACTACATTAAGTCCTTGAAGTGCTGTTGTAAGTTCACTATTTGCACTTGCAGCCTCTTGTGGAGAATCTGCTTTCATTACCTTACTTCTTGCCTCTGTAACACCAATTAATACATCTTTTTCTTGATCTGCAAATCCTTGTACTGTGCTCACTAAATTAGGTATAAGATCTGCTCTACGTTTCAATTGATTTTCTACTTGAGCCCATGAACCATTTACCTCTTCATCTAATGATGCTAAATCATTATAGCTGCCTGCTAAAAACATAATAGGTAATAATATTATAGCAAGTACTACAATTAAAATTATTATAGTCGTTCTTTTCATTAAAATATCTCCCTTCACTAATATATATTCTTGTAATATATATATTATACTCTAAATAAGCTGTTTTACACAAATTTTTATAAAAAAAGTCCCCTAGATTCCGTATCTAGGGGTTTAAGTATAATCGGCAAGATATACTTTTAGTTATTACTATGGAATTGTGTAAATTATGAATTTATTTTTGCATATAGTATTGATAATGGGGGTAATGTCTTATTCAATACTGTATAAAATTACTTTTAATTGAGAGTCATTATCATCTCTATAAATATAATACCACACTTGATAATGATTATCAAGTACTTTTTAAAACTTTTTTATTTTATTTTTCTACTTCAAAATGACTTGTATCTCCATATAATTTTATATCAAATTCATCATTTTTTGCCTCAACTATAGTGAGACTAGTATTAGCTAACACTTTTTCTTTCCAAAGATTATCTATACTTCTTCCTTGTATATACATCATTATGATGGCTAAAACTATTCCATGAGCTACTAGAAGTACCTTGTCATTATCATCATATTTATTTTTAATTTCCTCTATTATAGGAATTACCCTATCATATACGTCTTGATATGATTCTCCACTTTCCATAGAATAGTCAAGAGGATTATTCCACAAATTATCAAACATTTGGGAATGATTCTTCTTTATTTTTTCTGCTTTAACACCTTCCCATTCTCCAAAATTCATCTCTTTTAGCCTATCATCTGTTATTATCTCTATGTCTCTATCACGCTTTATAATTTCTGCTGTATCATATGCTCTTTTTTGTGGACTAGAGTATATCTTAGAAAATTCTACTTCCTTTAATTTATCACTTAAATTTTTAGCATTATTTATTCCCCTTTCAGTTAAAGGAGAGCCCATGTGGCCTTGAAAACGTGCCTGAAGATTCCACTCAGTTTGTCCATGCCTTGTTAAATATAAGATTGTCATTTAATTACCACCTCTATGTTTTTATTCATATAACTATATTACCCTATTATATATTAAAAAACTAATATTTTATTCTGATTAATTCATATGTAATAGGATATATATGATACATTAGTGTATAATATAATTAATATAAATTTTAGGAGATGAAAATATGTCTAAAAACCCAATAGTAAATATTGAAATGAAAAATGGCGATGAAATAAAACTAGAGCTATACCCTGATATAGCTAAAAACACTGTAGATAATTTTATTTCATTGGTAAAACAAAACTTTTATGATGGTCTTATTTTTCATAGAGTTATAAAAGGCTTTATGATTCAAGGAGGATGCCCACAAGGAAGTGGTACAGGTGGACCTGGATACAGCATAAAGGGAGAGTTTAGTGGAAATGGAATAAAAAATGATTTTAAACACGACAGAGGAGTTATTTCTATGGCAAGATCAGCTCATCCTGATTCAGCTGGTAGTCAATTTTTCTTAATGCATAAAGATTCTCCACATTTAGATGGTCAATATGCATCATTTGGTAAGGTTATAGATGGAATAGATGTTATAGATAAGATAGCCGAATTACCAACAGGATCTAATGATAGACCTAAAGATGAACCCACTATCAAAAAAATGACTGTAGATTTAAATGGATATGAATTTGAGGAAGCTCAAAAGATAAAATAAATGAGATGCGAAAATTTTCGCATCTCATTTATTTTGTTTTATTTAAGAAAAATATTGCAAGTGTACCTGGCCCTGAATGAGATCCTATTGAACAACCTACCATATTTATTATGAATTTTTTAATTCCAAAATTTTCTTCCATCATTTCTTTTAATTGCATAGCTCTTTCTAAGTCATCCCCATGACTTATTGCAACTGTTTGATTCTTTAAGTCACTTCCTCTTTTATCCATTATATCAATCATTCTCTTTATAACTTTATTAGCACCCCTTATTTTTTCTATAGGAATTAATTTACCTTCTTCTACATCAAGAATTGGTTTGATACTTAAAAGTCCTCCTACAAAAGCTTGAGTTTTACTTACTCTTCCTCCTCTATGTAGGTATTCTAAATCATCTACAGTAAATATATGTTCCATATTTTTAGAAAAAAAGTCAACTTCTTCTAAAATTTCTTCCATTGACGCACCATTCTTAGCAAGAACTCCAGCCCTATGAACTATTAGTCCACATCCTAAGGATGCTGCTAATGTATCATATGCTTCTATCTTACAATCAGGATATTCTTCCCTTACTTCTTCCTTCATCAGATATCCTGTATTAAAAGTTCCTGATAATTCTGATGAAAATCCTATATATATTATTTCTCTTTCTTCTTTTACATATTTTGTGAATATTTCTTTAAATATCCCAGGCGAAACTTGGGCTGTCTTAGGAGCCTTGCCATTTTTCATAAGCTCATATAATTTTTTAGGTTTGATATCAATTCCATCAGCATATTCTTCATCATTGATTATTACAGATAAAGGCAATACATCAATATCTAGCTCCTCTATTACTTCTTGTGGCAAGTCACATCCACTATCAGCTATTATCTTTATATTCATACAATCATCTCCCAAATTTTATACTTCTTGATAAACCATTTCAACATGCGGTATATCATCTTCTAAATAAACATTTGATACCTTTTTAAATCCTAAATTTTCATAAAAGCCAATTAAATATTCTTGTGCTGAAATTCTAATTATATTATATCTTAAATTATTAGTTATAAAATTAATAGCTCTGTTCATCATATCACAAGCAAGACCATTGCCCCTTACATTTTTATCAACTAAGACTCTTCCTATTGAAGCCTCTTCAAAAGATATGCCAGCTTCTAATATTCTTGAATATGCTAATATTTTTTCATCTTCTTTTAAAAATATATGATAAGACTGCTTGTCTCTATCATCAATTTCTTCATATGGACAATCTTGTTCCACCACAAATACATCTATACGTTTTTTTAATATATCATATAATTCATCTTTTGATAATTCATCAAAAGATTTTATAAACCATTCCATTTAATCACTCCTAGAAAAATAATATTTATTATTAGTAATATATATGTATACTATTAAATAAATTATACTATAAGCTTATAATTCTTTCCATCATATAGATAAATAAGAGGTGATTTAATGAGTAAAATTTTCTTCATCAGAAAAAAAACATTATATTTATTAATAGGTGCTGGTATTATTCTATTAGCTATATTAATAGCTTCAGTATTTATTTAGTACTAATTAATAAGGCCCATATGGGCCTTATTTTTTATTGTTCATTTGTTACAAGTACTGGTAAATTTTTAAAAGCTACTGAAAGCATTAACTTTATACGATTTAATTGATTTACTTCAGATGCACCAGGATCATAATCTATTGCTGCTATATTAGATTTTGGATAAGACTTTCTTAATTTCTTTATCATACCCTTTCCTGTTATATGATTAGGAAGGCATGCAAAGGGTTGTAAGCAAACTATATTTTCTACACCCTCTTCTATAAGTTCTACCATTTCAGCCGTTAAAAACCATCCTTCTCCTGTTTGATTGCCAAGTGATAGATGCTTCTTAGCAGATTCTGCAAGTTCAGATATTTTTTTAGGGGATGTAAATCTCTTGCTTTCATTTAGAGCCTTTTTCATATCTTTTCGTAAAAATTCTATAGCTTTTATAGACATATTTCCTAAAAATTTACTTTTAAGACTACCAGATAAATTTTCATACTTAAAGTTATTGTTATAAGAAGAATATAAAAAGAAATCTAATAAATCTGGTACTACAGCTTCTGCTCCTTCTTCTTCCAATAATTCAACTATATTATTGTTTGCAGTTGGATGGAATTTAACTAATATTTCTCCTACTACTCCTACTTTTGGCTTTATAATATCCTCATCAATTTCAAAATTATCAAAGTCATTTACTATATTATAAATATTTTCTTTGAAATCTTTTTTATCTTCATTTTTTAAGCTTTTTTTACATTTATCCATCCAATAATCATATAATCGATCAGCTGAACCTTTTTTCTTTTCATATGGCCTTACTTTATATAATACTCTCATGAGTAAATCTCCATATACAAAAGATTTTACCATTTTAATTCCCATCTTTAAACTTACATCGAAACCAGGTTGCTCTTCCAAACCAGATGCATTAAGTGAAATAACAGGTATATGACTTAATTTAGCATCTTTTAAAGCTTTTCTTATAAAGGCTATATAATTAGTAGCCCTACATCCCCCACCAGTTTGAGATATTATAACTGAAGTTTTATCTAAATCATATTTGCCAGATTTTAAAGCATTCATAATTTGACCTACAGTAATAATTGAAGGATAACATGCATCATTATTTACATATCTAAGCCCCTCATCTATAGCTTTATAATCTACAGATGGTAATATTTCTAAATTATAACCCACACTTCTAACTGCTTCTTGTAATAGCTCAAAATGAATTGGAGACATTTGTGGGGCTAATATGGTATGAGTTTTTTTCATTTCTTTTGTAAATAATTTCTTATCTTCATGCTCATATAATCTTTTTGGAAGAAAGTTTCTTTTATCTCTTTCTTCTATGGCTGCTATGAGTGATCTGATTCTAATTTTTACAGCTCCTAAATTATTTATTTCATCAATTTTTAAAGATGTATAAACTTTTCCATATTGCTCTAATATTTCATTTACTTGATCAGTAGTTACTGCATCTAATCCACAACCAAATGAATTTAATTGTACAAGCTCTAAATTCTTACTTCTAGCTACAAATGAAGCTGCCCTATACATTCTGGAATGATAAACCCATTGATCTACTACTCTAATTGGTCTTTCAGTTTGCAAAAGATCATCTATTGCATCCTCTGGAATTACTGCAAAACCAAAGGTATTTATCATATCAGGTACTCCATGATGTATTTCTGGATCTATATGATAAGGTCTACCTGTTAAAACTATTCCCTTTAAATTGTTTTTATCAATATATTCTAAAGTCTTTTTACCTTGTGTTTTTATATCTTCTTTAAAATTATTTAATTCATTGTATGAATCTTCTACAGCCTTTTTAATTTCATTCTTAGATAAATTTTCATCCTTTAATTCTACTATTAATCTTTTAATTAACTTTTCTTTATTATCTAAGGGTAGGAAAGGATTATAAAATTTAATGTTTTTACTATCTATTTCTTCTATATTTGCTTTTAATGTTTCTGGATAAGAAATTACAATCGGGCAATTATAGTGATTATCTGAGTTTTTATCTTCCTTTATATTAAAAGGAATACAAGGATAAAAGATCTTTTCTATGCCTTTTTCTATTAAATCTATTATGTGACCATGAGCTAATTTAGCAGGATAACATACAGATTCAGATGGGATACTATCCATTCCCATTTCATAGATTTTTTTAGAAGATTTTCTAGATAATCTAACCCTATAACCTAATTTAGTAAAAAATGTAAACCAAAAAGGATAATCTTCATACATATTAAGGGCTCTAAGCAAGCCTATTTCACCTCTTATAGCTTTATCCTTTGAAAGTGGTTTATAATCAAATAATCTTTTATATTTATATTCATATAAATTTGGTATATGATTATTTATCTCTTCAAGCCCAGCTCCTCTTTCACATCTATTTCCAGAAATATATTTTCCATTATCAGAAAAATGATTTATGGTAAGCAAACAATTATTTCCACAAAGTTCACATCTATCTATGGAAGTTTCTATGGTAAAGTTAGCTATTTTTTCTCTATCTATTAAAGTAGATTTATATTCTTTTTTATACCTTTCTTTTGCAATAAGTGCTCCTCCAAATGCTCCCATTATACCAGCAATGTCGGGTCTTACTACTTCTCTTTCAGATATGATTTCTAATGCACGTAGTACAGATTCATTGTAGAAAGTTCCACCCTGAACAACTATTTTTTCTCCTAAATCTTCTGGAGATCTAAGCCTTATAACCTTATATAAGGCATTTTTTATAACAGATATTGAAATTCCAGCTGATATATCAGCTATTTCTGCACCTTCTTTTTGAGATTGTTTTACTCTTGAATTCATGAAGACGGTACATCTACTGCCTAAATCTACAGGTTTTTTAGAAGACAATGCTTCTTTTGCAAAATCTTTTATATCCATATTTAATGATTTAGCAAAAGTTTCTATAAATGAGCCACAACCCGAAGAACAAGCTTCATTTAACATAATAGAATCAATAACTCCATTTTTTATCTTCAAACTTTTCATGTCTTGGCCACCAATATCTAATATAAAATCTACACCAGGAAGAAAAAATTCTGCCGCTTTATAATGGGCTACTGTTTCTATTTCTCCTATATCTATATTAAGTGCTGATTTTATAAGATGTTCTCCATACCCTGTAACTGTTGAATTTACAATCTTAGTTTCTTCATTTAATTTTACATATAAATCTTTTAGAGCTTTTATACTCGAATTAAGGGGATTACCTGTATTACCACCATAATAAGAATATAAAAGCCTACCTTCATCATCTATTAATGCTACTTTTGTAGTTGTAGAGCCTGCATCTATTCCAAGATATGCATTCCCTTTATACTTTTCTAAATCTCCTCTTTCTACCTTGTTTTTTTCATGACGTAACTTAAATTTATTATAATCATCTTCATCTTTAAATAATGGCTTTATATTTTGTACTTCACCTTTGTTCATTTTGTATATGCCAGGTACTTTTTCATATAAACATTCAAAAGGTACTGGTTCTTGCTCTCTTGAAGAAAGTGCTGCTCCCATGGCTACAAAGTATTGTGAATCAGGAGGAAATATAACTTCTTCTTCACGAAGTTTTAATGTTTCTATAAATCTCTTTCTAAGCTCAGACATAAAATAAAGTGGTCCTCCTAAAAATGCTACACTTCCCCTTATGGCCTTTCCTTGGGAAAGTCCACTTATAGTTTGATTTACTATTGCTTGGAGAACTGAAGCTGCTATATCTTCTTTTCTCGCACCTTCATTTAGCAAAGGTTGTATATCGGTTTTTGCAAAAACCCCACATCGTGATGCAATAGGGTAAATTGTCTGATAATTCTTTGCAAGTTCATTAAGTCCTGCTGCATCTGTTTCTAGGAGTGAAGCCATCTGGTCTATAAATGAACCTGTGCCTCCTGCACAAGTACCATTCATCCTTTGTTCTAATCCTCCTCCTAGATAGGTTATTTTTGCATCTTCACCTCCTAGTTCTATAGCTACATCAGTTGTTGGAATATACTTTTCTATGGAACTAGTACATGCTACTACTTCTTGTATAAACTCTGTATTTAAGTTTTTGGATATAGAAAGTCCACCAGAGCCAGTTACTAGGACAGTTATTTGTTTTTTATTTAGTACTTCCTTTGCATCGGCAAATATTGATATTACTGATTTTTTTATATCTGAAAAATGTCTTATATAATTTTTATATAGTATATTAAATTTAAAATCTAATACTATTATTTTTATAGTAGTAGAGCCTATATCTAATCCAACATTTAATATATCGTACATAATCTTTCCCTCCATACACAAATAACATATTTTATTCTACTTTAATAATATTATTAAAGTTTGTCATTAATGCTTATTTGCATATACCAAAAATATATTTAATTTTTAACTTCTATTTCTTCTTCATCTACTTGGACTTTTGGTATAGCTAAATAAGTAAGTGTTTCTTCTATTATATTCTTAGATACTGGTGCTGCTATTACTCCTCCAAAATGACTAGCTTTATTAGGTTCATCTATTACAGTTAAAACAACTAATCTTGGATTATTTATGGGCGCAACACCTACAAAAGAAGCAACATATTTTCCATTTACATATTTACCATCTATAGCCTTTTGGCTTGTACCAGTTTTTCCTCCTACTCTATATCCTTCTATATATGCATTTTTGCCAGAACCTTCTGATACTACCTTCTCCATAATTTCAAGCATTGTATCTGCTGTTTTTTTAGATATTATTTGTCTTTTATAAGTTTTTTTTGTTTCTTTTATAATATCCCCTTTATCATCAACTATAGATTTAACAATATTAGGACTCATCATCTTCCCTTCATTTGCTATAGCAGATATGGAAGTTATAAGTTGAATAGGAGTAACTGCTACTCCTTGTCCAAATGACATTGTAGCTACATCTACATCCTTCATTGTTTTTTTAGATTTGACAATTCCCCCTATTTCAGACGGTAGTTCTATGCCTGTTAAGTCACCCATACCAAAAGCTCTAGCATATTCTACTATTTTTTCTTTTCCAAGTCTAAGTCCTAATTCTACCGCTACCTCATTGCATGAATTTTTGAGGCCTTCTGCTAAAGTTTGTTCTCCATGAGCCTTCATACAAGTTATATTGCCTGGAACTTGTGTAACCTTACCATCACAAAAAAACTTTTCAGTGGTATTTGCAAGTCCTTCTTCTAAACTTGCTGCTGCAATAAGTAATTTGAATGTAGAGCCTGGTTCATATATTTCAGATACAAGTGGATTTTTCCACATATCATATAATGTATCTTGCTTTTCTTCCCATGATTTTTCATTAAATGCTTCTTTTATATCTTTGCCTATATCTATCCAAGGAGAATTTAGATCATGGTTTATACTCATTCTGCTATTAGGATTATAATCAGGTTTGGAAGCCATAGCAAGCATTTCTCCTGTTTTTGGATCCATAACTAATACAGAAACTCTTTTTGCCATATTTTCTTTTAGAGCCTGCTCTGCTCCAGTTTCTGCAAAATATTGAATTCTTTCATCTATAGTAAGTACAATATTTTCTCCATTTTCAGCTTCATGTTTTTTTTGATAATTATAAGGTAATTCCATCATATTCCCATCTACAGTTTTAATCCATCTACCAGGATTACCCATCAAAGTTTCATTAAAATGACTTTCAATACCATATTGTCCAATTCCATCTCTATTTGTATTACCTATTACTTGAGATAAAAAGTTGTCAAAAGGATAGTATCTTTTACTTACTTCATCAATACTTACACCTATCAAGGCTTCATCTTTTAATTTTTCTGCCTTTTTTATATCTACATATCTCTCTATCTCACTCCAATCATTATCTGATTTAAGTGCTTTTTCTATTTTTTCTTTTTCTATATCTAATATGTTTGATATCTTTTTTATATATTTTTCATGATTTTTTTCTGATATTTTTCCTGGCAAAACAGATACAGTATATAAAGAAAGATCTGTAGAGAGTTTTTTTCCATTTCTATCGTATATATCTCCCCTATCTGGTTTTAAAACTACATCCCTAGTCCATTGATGAACAGCCTTTGTGCTAAGGCTTTCACCTCTAACAATTTGCAAATATCCAACTCTTACAATAAATCCAAATATTAAAATTGATAATAACAATGAAGATTTCATAATTCTATTTTTAACAATTTTATTATACTTTTTTTTGTTCATGATTTTCCCCCATCCTTATATATATTTTACCACAGCATTATAATTTTTTCATCTTTTACAATAAATAATAGACCAGTTAAACTGGTCATTTTATATAAGTTTTGACTATTTATTTTATTTTTTTTATTTCTATAAAGGTCTTATCATTTGAATCAATATCATATTGAACATATAGTACTATTTTTTTATAATCAGGGGAAATCTTAGCATCTACATTTAATGTGTTCTCTCCATATTCTTCTTGAAAGTTAATTAGTTCTTTTATCTTTAAATTATCATCTGATATATATATTCCTTCATCTGATATCATATAAATATTATCTTTATATTCACTATAACTATATAAATAACCTATCTCTTTGGTTATTATATCTTTTTTATCTATTTCTGTGATATTTATACTTCTTATATCCTTATTTGAATCCATAAACAATAATATATTATTAGAAAATAATTTGATAGGTGTGATTTGATGTACAGGATAGTCATCAGTCATATCTATTCCTGAGTCTAAAACTTCCTTTCTTTTTTTAGTTTTAATATTAATATATTCTATTTTTGCTTTAATCTGTGTCCAATCATCCTCTAATAATTTTTGAGCATTTTCAGCCTTTGTAGTTTCTACTATAATTTTCTCATTATCTCTAGACCAATGCACTCTTGATGTAGTTAATTTATCTTTTAAATCTATTATTTTGATTTTTTTTGTTTTTACATCATATATGCCTATTTTATCAGATAAAAAATATTGGATTTCTAAATCATTTATTACATAATCTTTATATTCATTTGATTGAATTAAAAAAGTAAGCTTTTTACCATCTTCTGACCAAGTAGGTAAAGTCAAAATACTATTATCTATATTTATTTTTTTCTCTATTCCTTTATTTGCATCTATGATATTAATTCTACTATTATTACCTGGTTCTTGAGATACAATATGAGTAGAATCTGGACTCCAAGTAGCTGCGATATATGAATATACATAATCAATATCAGGAATATAATTTGCAAGTTCATATTTGTTTTTTTCTAAATCATAAATAAATCTTTCGTTCCTATCTCCTTTGTCATTTGGTACTCCATTTACTATTACTTTTTTACCATCTGGAGAAATACTATACCATTCTTGCTTTTTAGAAATCTTTGTTTCTTTTTCTTTATTATCCATATAGAAAAGTCCATTAAAACCGTCATTAGAATATATTATACCATCTTTATTTGCTTTAGCCCATTCCCATATAATACCCTTGATATTGAATTTAGCTTCTATTTTTTCTTCCTTTGTACTATAGTCATAGATTATATTTTCTATATTCTCATCTTCAAAAGTATAATTAAACCTTAGAGTGTTCTTATCAAGCCAAGATAAAGAAGTAATGGGATTTATGGTATCCAAATTTGCTTTTAAATATATACTATTTCCATTCTTTTTTATATGTATATTTTCATCCCCTTGAACACTTTGCTTTTCTTCTTTTTTACTTTGACTTTCAACTTCATTCATTTCTTTTTCTGAACTAAAAAGACCACTTAGTTTTTCTATATCTTTAATATCTAAAGTAAGTGAGAATATGAGAACTATGGTTATAAAAGAAAATATAAGAAGCATTTTTTTGTCTTTCATCTATTCACCCCCTATTTATAATATTTAATTTATTCTTTTTTAATACATATTTATTTATACCCATACTACTTTTTTATATAGATTACATTTAAATTAAATAAAAAACCAATTTCATTTCAACAATGAAATTGGTTTTTTATTTATAACTTTTAATTATGGATAGCATCTTCTATTTTTTTACTTGACTGAGCTTTAAGACATTCTAGATGATAACATTGTTTAATCTTTATGTCATAAATCATTTCTTTATCCGATGGATTTTTCCCACAAATATAGCATTTAGGTTCACTTTGAATAAATTTCTTTAATATACCCATATTCTTTCCTCCATTTTACACTGAAAATAGATATTCCGGTCATATCTATTTTTGCTATCCGGGAACATAAACTCATTTATATTTAAGAGTTTTGCCATCGGAGTTTACTTGTTCTTATTATAATATAAATATATAAAAAAAGCTATCTATTACAGATATTTTCTTTGTCTCATCATCTCAAATGCTAATACAGAGGTGGCAGAAGTTGCTGCCAGTGAAATTTTTTCACTTCTTCCATATGGTATACTAATTATTGTATCAACTTTATCTAAAAAAGAACGAGTAATTCCTCTTTTTTCTCCTCCAATAAGTAAAAATATAGCTTTCTTAAAATCTACATCATATAAAGATACAGAGTTTTTATTTGATGTAGCTGCTATCTCAAGGCCCTTACCTTTGAAAAACTCTGCTGCAGAGGATATATCCTCTGCTACAGCCATATCCATAAGCTCTGTAGTCCCAGCTGATGCTTTAGCTACAATACTAGTAGCTTCCATCCAATTTCTTGGATTTACTACTACTCCATCTACCCCTGCTAAATAAAGACTTCTTACTGCATATCCAAAATTATATGGATCTTCTATGCCATCTAACATAACAATAAATGGATTTTCTTTTCCTTTTATAAGTTTCTCAAGAGAGACAAAGTTTTTTTCTCCTGCTATAGCAATAATTCCACCATGAGTCTTTCCCTTTGTCATATCATCTATAAGACTTTCATCTACTTTTTTTGTCTTTATACCTTTTCTACCTAACCATTTTTCAAACTCTCTAACCCTTCTACTATCTTTATCTTTATCTATATATATCTTGCTAATTCTTCTACTTTTAGCCTTAATAGCTGCTTCTATTGATAATTTTCCTTCTAATATATATTCTTTATTCATATAATCACCTCTTATCCTTTATTGTTATTAATATCTTCTAATACTCTTTTTTCATATTCTCTTCTAATATCTTTTATAATAGTATTTTTAGCTGAATTATATTCTTCTTCATCCACTATTCCTATAGGCAGTACTCCTATTGAAGTTCCACTCATAAAAAGCCCATCTATTTCTTTTAACTCTTCCTTTTTTAAGTTCTTTTCAATTACAATTACATTCAAGTCTTCACATGCCTTTAATATATTTGCCCTTGTAACACCTAAAAGTACATCTCCTTTTGGAGCAGTATAGATTTCTCTTCCTTTAACAAAAAACATATTTGAGCGACTTCCCTCTGTAATATATTCATCTTCATCTATAAGTAAAGCTTCAAATGCATTTTTTTCTTCTAATTTATATTTCACCATATTTTTAAAATCATTATTTACCTTTTTAATATTAGGATTATCACGCTCAGCTTTAAGTGTTATGACCTTTACCCCTTGATCATATACATATTCTTTAGGATAAGAACTTCTTATAAAATAAAATACAGATTCAAAACCATCCTTATAATAATTAAATATTATTTTTATATTCATATTTTCTACTTTATTTTTTTCTATAAGTTTATAAATATTTTTATTTATTTCTTCATCAGTTATTTGAGATTTATAACCTAATAATTCAATAGATTTTTCAAGTCTTTGTATATGTTCTTCTAAAAACAATGGGGCTCCATCTATAACTCTTATAACTTCATAGACTTTTTCACCTGAGCTTAACTTTAAATCTTTATCACTACATATTTCATTATTATAAACAAAAAACTCACTAAATGTATTTATATTCATTTAAAAACCACCCTTCTTTTAGCTTATAAGCTTAGTATACCAAATATAGAACCATTATAAAATAAATTTAATTTTTATATTTACAATTATAGTTTATATGTTATAATTAAATCAAAAGATATTGTATACAATATCCAGTATCTAAAAAATAAGTATATTTTATAAGAGGTTTTACTAAGTCAACTACTTATGACTAAAGTCACAAGCTTGTAACTCTCCAGTGGTTTTAATGCCTTTAGGCTCCCATCTTTTTTCACTTTAAAAGCGTGAGGTTACATTAGGGCAGATTGACTGCTACCCAGACAATATCAGTTATACTGATTTTGTCACTTCAAAGATGTACTCTATTCCTTTTCTCTGAAGATTCATTGCTCCTATTCTATCATCATTAGATTTATAACCACATTTTTTACATAAGAATTTATGGTTTTTCTTATCTCTATTACTTTTATTTATGTGATTACACTTAGGGCATTCTTGTGATGTGTATTTTGGACTTACGGCTATAGTCATAGATTTATTAAGCTCTGATTTATATTCAATCATTTTTCTAAGCTGATAGAATGACCATGATACATATACATATTTATTCTTTTTATTTACCTTTTCTGTAGCATTTCTTATGCCAGTTAAATCTTCTATAACAAAAAGGGTGTTTTTGCTGTATTCAGTAACGAGTGCCTTTGATACTTGATGATTTACATCAGTTATCCAACGGTTTTCTCGATTACCTATAGCCTTAAGTCTTCTCCTTGCTGAAGGAGTACCTTTTTGTTGTAAAGATTTTCTTACTCTTTTATAATGAGCTCTTTTATCTTTTATATGTCTACCTTTAAAAAATGTGGTTTTACCCTTTAAGTCATAAGAAGTAGCTATAAAGTTAATACCAAAATCAATACCTACTATTTCATCAATGTTTTCTTCTTTAACATCATCAAATTCTTTAGTCATAGGAATGTGTAAAAAGAATTTACCATATTTATTTACAAGTTTTGCAGTACCAAATTTCCATGTACCATCAAAATATTTCTCCATTTGATTGATTTCAAAAGGAACTTTAATTCTTCCTTCTAAAGTATTTACAGAAAACACACCTTTAACTAGGGAATAATCCCTATTCCAAACAAGATCATACTCCGGTTTTTTAAAATTAATTAGATTGTATTTATGCTTATTACTCCTTGTACTTTTATATTTAGCTATTGCTGTTTTCATAACATATTGAGCCATTTGAGATCTCATAGAATACTTTTCTTTTAAAGTTTTATATACTATTTTATGTAAGCTTGTTTGAACTAAATTTTTAGTTTCAAAAACTATTTCAGACACAAAATTACAAGCTCTACTATATGCAAAAACAGTATCCATTATTAAATTAATCTGATTAGAATCAGGACTTATCTTAATTTTAGCAGTTACAGTTACTTGCATATCTTTACCTCATTTTTCATCTATATTTCATTATCTATATTATATCATACCTTAGGGAACATACGTACTAATTAATTAAAAAATGTAGACTTTTCATCTCATAACTAAAGTCACAAGTATCCAAGTCTAATTCATAGCCATTAAATGAAAATGTAAATATTATATATTAAAGAAGTGGTTTAAACCACTTCTTTTTTGTATGCTTCTATTCTTGCCTAAGTGCCTCTAATACACTTATCTTAGCTGCCTTGTTTGCTGGGTATAATCCTGATAGTACTCCTACTATTGTAGAAAATACAATAGCAAATAATGCTAGCCATATTGGGATTGATGTTATATTAGCTTCTAGTCCGTTCATAAACATCTTAGCTACATTATTGATTATAAATGATAATATATAGCTTAAAATCAGCCCTGCAGTTCCTCCTAATAATCCTATAAATGTAGCTTCATATAAAAATTGTTTTCGTATATCTTTTATGGATGCTCCTATTACTTTGTTTACACCTATTTCTTTTGTTCTCTCGTAAGTACTCATTATCATTGTATTAGTTATACCTACAGCTGCTACAATGAGTGCTATACTTCCAATTCCCCCTAGAAATAGTTGTAAAAATTTAAATACACTACCTACTTGTTCTATCATATCCTTTGTTGAATAAGCCATGTATCCTTTATCAGTAATCTCCTTTGATAGTCTATCTATCTCGTCCATATCTTGAGCTACTACTCTGATGTTAGAATATCCCTCTTTTTCAATTATGTCTCTAGTTTTTTGCTTTTCTTCTACCATAGCTACTAATTCATCTATATCCATTACTGCTGAATAATCTTCTGCTCCTCCAGTAGATTTTAATATTCCTGTAATTCTAGTACGATATTTTTTTAAAGTATTATCTTCTTCTGATTCTGAAAATCCATCTGAAAAACTGATAGAAGAAGAACTTCTTAATAAATCTTTTTCACTTTCTTTAGAAATCTGTTCTGCAAGGCTTGATCCCAATATAATAGAGCTATTCCTTGGGAAACGCCCTTCTTTTAATTCATATCCTAATTCATCAATTTCTTTTGTATCAATACCTGTAAAAGTAGCTCCTATACTTTCTCTACCTATATTTAATTCACCATAGGTTTGATATATAGGAGTAACTGCTTTTACTCCATCTAACTGCTTTAATTCATTTACATTTTCTTTTTTTAATATCTTTATACTATCCCCCTCAGTAGGACCCATACTCGCTCCAGGATAAACTTCAATACTTGTCATATTTCCACCTTCAAATTCACCTGTAACGCTTTCTTCAAGTCCTACTCCTAATGAAACCATGGTTATTATGCCTGCTGTACCTATCATAATACCTATAAGGGTTAATATAGTTCTAAGTTTTCTTCTCCATAAACTCATCCAAGCAAATTTTATTATATCTTTATCTATCATATTATTCATAACTAAAATCCAAATAATCCTTTGATAAATCTAATAAATACATTACCTTCTTGTTTTTTATCATTAGAACTATCAACATTTTCCCCTGATTTCACATTATATTTTAGCTTCTTTTCTATCTCAGTATTTTTATTCATACTATCAATATAGCTTACTTTTACATTTATATCTTTTTCTCCATCTTCATCAAATATAGCATCAAAAGTATAGCTATCAAAATCACCACTATTAAAATTGCCTAGATATTCTGTATAGTTGTTTTCTCCTTCTCCTTCTACAGACACAGTTACTCCTTTAACTTCAGCTTTTGAATTATTCACTATATTTATAGTTGACTCTACAGGTTCTCCTATAGCTAAATCTCCATAATTATCTTTACCTAATAATTTTATATTTTCTTTTTCAGATAACAATATACCTATTATTTGATCTTCTGAATAAGTATTTCCATTATAATCAGTATAATCTAAGGAAACCACTAAATTATAATTACCTGCTTTCATATTAGGTGAAGCATACAAGTCATATACTACTTCTTCTTTTTTATCAGCCTTTATTAATGAAACATATTTTATATTACTTTGATTTAAAGGTGAAAAATCATCTAATTTCACTTCTGCTTCTTCTGCCTGTAATTCTCCTGTTGGTATTTTTTCTTCTGATATTTTATCTTTTAATGTCAACTTTATTTTTCTTGCATGGTATTCTCCATAATTATTTAATGTTAATTTTATTTTGAAATTTCCTCCTGGACTAATCATTTCAGGTTCTATTTTGTATTCTGAAATTACTAGTTCAGGACTTTTAGGAACTGCATATGTATTAGTTGATACTAAAAACATAATTATAAAAATAAGTCCTATAAATACTACTTTCCTTTTCATTAAATCACTTCCTCTCATCTTTCAATATCTTACCATCTTTAAGTGTTATTATCCTGTCACAAATATTTGCTACATTAATATCATGAGTTACTATTATAAAGGTCACTTTACTCTCTTTATTCATCTTAGTTATAAGGGATAATATTTCTCTACCTGTTTCTGAATCTAAGTTTCCTGTAGGTTCATCACAAAGGACTATTTCAGGATTATTTACAAGGGCCCTTGCAATACTCACCCTTTGCTGTTGCCCTCCTGATAACTCACCAGGTCTATGATCTTTTCTATCATCTAATCCTACTAATTTTAAAGCATTAGTCGCCATATCTTTTCTTTTATTTTGTGCTACTCTAGCATATATAAGAGGCATCATGACATTTTCAAGAGCTGATAATGTAGGATTTAAATTAAATGATTGAAATATAAAGCCAACATTATCTCTACGAAATAAGCACATATCATTTTCAGTGTAATTTGTAATATCACTATCTTTAATTCTAACATCACCTTTTGTAGGTTTTACAAGTCCTCCTGTAACATTTAGCAAAGTAGATTTACCAGATCCAGAAGGACCGATTAAAGCCGTAAGCTCTCCTGAAATTATATCTAAATCTACATCATCAAGTGCCTTTACTATGCTTTTTCCCATCTTATAATGCTGAGATACATTTTTAAGTTCTATTATATTTTCCACCAAATCACCTTTACTGAACCATATTACTTAAATTATTGTTTATAATTGCAGAGCCTACTACAAATAATGTAGTAACAAGGAATATACCTATATTTATTAATGCACTTTTTTTCATAGAAATGTTAAATAATACTTTTATACCTACGATTAAAAGTACTAATTGCCAAATAGACCAGATGTTAACTACAGATAATATACTATCCATAGTAGTAGCATCTGCAGATGGATTTGAAAACAAACTTTGGATTACACCTGCTATTACTACTGGATAAGATGATACTATAACTATAGCAAACATTTCTTTGAATTTGCCTTGCCCCTTAAATAATTTTGTAAATATATATCTAAAAAAAGCCGAAATTAAATATGTAAGTGTAAGCATTAAAATTGTACCAAGTATAAGAAAAGCAGGTGAAGAAAAAATTCCAACAATATTCTGAGTCGCTTCCAACTGTTCCCCACTTAATCCTTCTAAAGCTTGATTTGTTATTTCATCTGTTTTTGTACCTGCAATTACAGCAGTAACTGCTGATAAAATAGTAATTATTATAAAATGAATTAAAATTTTAGGATTTTTCTTAAATTCCTCAAAAAATCTACTAGGTTTTGTTATGTACCATTTAATTTTTTGTCCTAAACTAACTTTCTCATCCTCCATAATTAAATCTCTTTCATTTTCTTCATTCATGCCAACACACTCCCTTTTATTATTAAAATTAATTTATTACTAAATATATTAGTTCTACAATTATTACATTACTCCTTTAATCTACTATAATTTGATATAATTGTAATCTAATATATTTTTGACTTTTATAAATAGAATATAAATATACCAAAAAGAAAAACTGCAAATATACCTAATACTTTTATTAGAATACTCATAATATCATCATTTTTCAAATTCAAATTTAGCACATCCTTATTTTTCCTATATGCCTCTATGATATTATATTGATACACAATTTACAATAGCAAATGGATGAATGGTAGTTTTATCGGTATGAATGACATTTTAGATATAAAAAATACCCATTTTTTTGTTTATGAGCACCTTTTATAAAAATATTTAATTTTATTTTAAATTATACAAAAATTAATTTTCAATTTTTTATAAGATGAAATGTTAAGAGTATGGATATTACTATATCCTTTTTAAATTATTTATGCGTTCTTTTTTTGAATTTTTTGGTAGATTATATTAACCTCAAGTCTATGATAAGTCACTAATCATCTTGCATTAATACGATAATCATTTAATTTTAATAAAGTTAATATCAATAATGATATTATTAAAATAATCAATGCAGTAAAAATTGCAGCAAATTCAATAGCCATTTTCTTGCTTAAAATAAGTATGATAAAAAATGAGGCTATTACTAATGCTATATTTGCAAATGTTAGGATTGCACTCATTAACATAGATTGTCTAATTTTCTTGGTTTTTCTTATTATAAAACTTCCAAAACAAAATATATGCAGAGAAAAAATTATTATTGACTCAGAATATGTAATTGAGCTAAGTAACTCAACAATTGAAGGTTTTACTATATTACTTACTATGATTAGTGAAACTACATTATATAAACTAAACTTAACAAAAGGCAACAAACTAATCCAAAAATATTTAGTATAAGTAGTAAATGGATATAAACTAAAACTATTATATTGTATTTGCTTTAACCATATTCTTGATGTGCTCATTGTAGTAATAACAAAAGAGCTAATGGAAGAAGTAATTAAAATGATATATTTTGTTGGTAGAGGTTCACCAATGTTGTTTATAGTTTGTGATAATCCAACACCAAAAATCACCGTGAGTAACACACCGAAAATTAATGGGAAATCTAATAGAATAAATTTTTTTTGAATTTTTTCTGCCTTCCATTGTCTCAGTAGTAAAACAACTCCCCCACTTAAGCTGTCAGCTAGTATAGAATTTGAAATATCTTTTTTAACATACCAACTTCTTTTCTTAATTGACGAAGTATTATACTCTAATATATCATTACATTGTAAAGCTTTATAGATTATTAACCGATATACTGCATATCCATACACAAAGGAAATTAACGCTATTAAGGGTATCATAAATTTCTTTAGATTATTAAGGTATTTATACAATAATGCGAACGGTTCTATTATACCTGTTTTCAAAAATGACCAAAACATCAATGAAATAAATATTATCGCCAAAAAGGACATTATAATCCTTCTATTTATTTGTTTAATATTAAGATGCCAAAGCAAAGATGATAATAACATGGCTGTGAAAATAATTATGACAATATATTGAATTAGAACCATGATCTCAAATAAAGGGTTAGTCGAAAGCCTTATAACAATTATAAATATATATATAATTATAACAAGAGAAGGTAGACTGACTTTAATAAACTTATTAAAATATCCATATTGAATCACTTCATTACTTGTTATGGGCAAAAGCTTTATATAAAATTTATCTTGTTTACTATATAAAACAGGGGAGTGCCAGCAAAACTGAATCCAATATACAAAAAATATAACAGGACCAATGATATATACCCTGTATATATTAATAGCATAAATATTTAAGCTTAATATTTTATTGTAAATAAATATATAACTTGCCACCAACATAACAAGAAATATCATCGAACTTATTTTAGACACTTTTCTACGTAATGAGCGAAATAATAGAAACTTTAAATCATTCATCTTTATCAATTCCTTTATTGCCACTGGTAAGCTCCAAGAAATATTTAGACAATTGTTTACCATTTAACTCTTTGTAATGTATATCATCTAAAATTTGACCTTTATCTAATATAATAGCTCTGTCCCATATTAAATTCATTGAATCTAATATGTGTGTTGAAACCATTAATGTTTTATGATGTTTTTTATACTTCAACATGTATTTCTTTAATTGGTCTATGGACTGGGGATCCAATCCTACAAAAGGTTCATCAATCAGTAAAACATCAGGATTATATATTAAAGTCATAATTATGCTTGTTTTTTGAAGCATACCCTTTGACAATTCATCACCCAACTTATCCTTGTGTTCTAATAAATTAAACTCTTCACACAATTTTTTAGCTTTGTATTTCCAATCATCTACTTTATAAATACGTGCAGTAAATTCAATATGATCCCACAATGTAAGATCTTCATATATTTCAGGCGTCTCTGGAATATAACCTAATTTTTTTTTTGCAATAATAGATCTGTTATTATGTCTATCTATATGAATCCTCCCCGAATAATTAATTAATCCAGATATACTTTTCATTAAGGTGGATTTCCCAGCACCATTTCTTCCACATAATAGCGTAATTTCACCCGATAATATCTTAGTGTTGAGATTTTTTATAAAAATTTTATTATTATATTTTTTTTTCAAATTTACAATTTTTATCATAACTTAACCTCTCATAATTTAAAAATTATCATAAACCCTAAAGATAATAATAATAATATAATAGAAGAGTTTACTGAGTATTTTTTTTCAATACAAATATTTTTTTTAATACTATTTAAAAGTATCAAATACGCAGGAAGCTTGATGATAATAGTAATCAAAGTCCCTATCATGGTATTTGGTAATGACAATATTTCTACAACAAAATTCGTGATTGAAAATAAAGGAAGCCAAGATAATATTTTGATTGTTTTTGATATAAATATAGAGAATGGTGTTACATCTTTTAATACCGCATTTGCAAAATAAACAAATAGACTGAAAAGAAAAACTAAAATAAAATATACAAAAACATTGAGTACAACTCCAGAAAAAACAATCATAAGAAGAGATAAATCAACTTCTTTTACTAAAGAAACTCTATTAACTAATATTGAAAACACTGAAACAATACTAGTCAATATTATAGTCTGAATACTTATTAATAAATCAGTTCTTTTCATATGCCCTCCTTCATATGTATCTTATTAATTCAGGGGTAATATATGATTCGATTATAGCCAACAATATTGTCACAAATAAATGCATTAACAATAGTTTAATAAAAACACGTGGATTATTCCTGAATAAAATTCTCCCTTTATTAATAATGAATGCAGTAGCTAAAATACTTGGGATTTCAAAAATACCATGTGGTAATAAAAGTATTAGCAATCTAGGATTAAATTTTATCACCCATGTTATGGATACACCCAATACTAATCCATTTTGAGCAATAATTATAACTGGAGGTATTGGTGATAATAATGATGTAATATATATTATTAGTATTAACATCATATTATTATTTAAAATTTTTCTAAATGACTTATGTTTATCTAAGTTAACTATATCCCCCGATTCTGGATTAATTAAGATAGCTAATAGAATTCCAATCATAAAAAATAAGAAAAATACGGTGATTATTCCTCTCACTGTACTAAATGATTTCAATTTCAATTACTATTTCCCCTTTAAATTAATTATAAAGAATAAAATCGAAACAATGAAGAAGATTATAGCAATAGTAAGATTCATTGCCTCCTTTGTCACAAATGAATACACTAGTAATACAAATAAAACAATCATTATAATAGTTAATACAGTTTTTAAAATATTCATTTCTCTTTCACTCACCTCACAAATTTAAAAACAAGCAGTCTCCATTTATCAAAAAGAAAATTTAATTTAACTTAAAGTGGTTCCTTTTAAAATTAATCCTAGAGTGATACACTATCTGCAGCTAAAAGAGCCTTAACAATTCCTGGTGCCACGGTCACACCTCCATAAAATGCTAACAAGCCAGCAATAACTGAGACAGTACCTGCTCCAATAATAGCCCAAGCTAGCCAATTAGGCATTCGCCATCCCGTCGCCTGATAAACAATGGATATAACTCCAAAAGATCCAACAGACGAAATCACAAGAAGCGATATCGCAACAAACAACCTATAAAATGAATGTTCTAATCGATTTATTCTTTCCATATTTACTCCTTTCAGATCATATTTACTCTTTTCTTATTAAGACTGCTTGTTTTTTACAAAAATTTAAATCATTATGTTTATAAATAGCACTCAACATACTGTTACTTCATTATAAGATAATATAGGCGTATTTCAAATAAAATATAATAAACCCACAAAATAAATATCAATATTTTAATTATTTACTACATTATTAAATATTTATTTCTTATCTAGATTTATCTTATCAATTTAAAAATAACTTGTACATAGGAAATGGATAAACGGTATCTTAATCGGTATGAATGACATTTTGAAGAGCAAAAACTCTATTTTTTTGTCATTCATACCGATTAGGATGTCATTCATCAATTTACACTTCTATGATTTAAAAATTTATGATATTTTAATATAAAGGGGTATACGATAGAGATGGAAATAGTAATTAATAAAATGGTAGACTCGATTTATAATTATTTTAATAAATATATAGATTTAGATGAACTTGAAAGTGCAAAATTAAAATATTCTTTGAATACTATAATAAGCGAAGTTTCTAAACTAATTATATTATTTCTTATATTTATTATTTTAGATAGAAAGACTTTTTATTTGTATTCTATAATAACTTTATTTACTATAAGACCATTTACAGGAGGCTTACACTTTGATAATTATTTAAATTGTTTGATATTTTCTATATTATTCTTTTTACTAGTATTATTTTCAACAATATATATAACTATCACACCTTTATTAGCTTTTGTTTTATTTGTTTCTTCATCTATATCCATAGCAACATTGGTGCCAATTCAATCTAAATATAGATTGATAGCTAATAGAAAGAAATCACTTAAAATGAAACTTATAGGCTTATTGAGTATCTTTATTCATTATATAGTTTTTATAATTAATCCTGAAAACCTTTACATTATTAACGCAATATGGTTGTTAAGTTTTCAATCCTTTCAACTGATTATATCCAAGGGGGTAATACTGTATGAAAAAAACAGGTCTGAATTTCACAAAAGTAATTCGTAATACATGCAATATTCTTATAGCAGCATCACCTTTAATTTTAACACAATCTTCCTCATTTTTATTATGGGGAGAATCTCAAATTCCTGAGATATTAAAAAAGGATATTAAAAATCAATAATTTTTTCCCATTCATATAGACATAAGGATTGCTATAACTATAGCAATCCTTATGTCTTTTATTCCTATATTAAATTATAATCCTAAAACTAATAAAGTTAGATTCATATTCTTCTCTATATTCATTTTCAACTAAAATTTCCACATTATATTTCTTTAATCTTTCTTTTATATTATAAAGCCCATAGCCTCTACCCTTTTTCTTTTTAGTGGAAAATTCTTTTTCAAAAAACTTTTCTATTCCTTCTTCTTCTATTCTAGGATGTTTGTTACTAACTTCTATAATATCATTACCATATTTTCTTAGAAATGATATTATAACTACATTGTCTTTTATCTCTGTTTCAAATGCATTGTCTATTAAATTTCCTAATACCTCTATTAATTCATAGCTTTTTAATTTTGTCTCTATACTTGGATTTTCTATAATAACATTAAACTTAATATTATTTTTTTCTGCTTCTTTTTGCTTGGTAAATAAAAATCCTGCTAATATTTTATCTTTTAATTTTATAAGATTTCCCAAGTCATTTATATCTTCAATTTCTGAAGTGTATTCTTTGAGTATTTCAACTATTTCATCATTATTATTGCCAGAATACATGGCTGAATTTATAGCCTGTATATGATTATCAAATTCATGCTGCTTCCTTCTTACTTCATTAAGTAGGCTATCTATAATAGGTAAATCTCTTTTATACATTTCAAGCTCCTTAGCTTCATATTCATTTCTGAGACCATTTTTAATTATTATAAAATATATAAACATGATAATTAGTGATATTGTAATATAGAAAATAATATTATTCACTAAATTGTTTCTATTTATCTTAGAATAAGTAAATATTATGGTTATTAAAATAAAAATAACTATACCTATATTCATAAAAATATCATTTTTACTTTTTATAAAATCATAAATTAAATGAATTCTCATATATGAAGATATTAGTATTATTAATGCTATAAATATACTATTAGATATTAATCCATATAGGAATATTTCTTTTAATCCACCTGTAAGAATAAAAATAGGTAATACTGATATTAACTGAGTAGCTATAACTATAATTGTAGTGGTACCCCAAATAAATACTGTTTCTTTTATACTTTTTTTATACAATAAATAAATCATTATAAATGTGGTTATAAATGTCATGGAAGATGCAAATTCTAATGGTATAAATAAATCTATGGGGATTATTGTAAATGAAAAAGATAATAAATACATTATTACTCTATATTTATTTTTAAAAACTTCTTCTGATAATAAAGCATTAGAAATAATTATAAACCCTAATATATCAAAAATAGATAATATAAAAGATTCAAATATTGTCATTGTAATAACTCCATTAACTTTTCTTTATATTTTTTACTTACAGGTATACATAAATCAATATTTTTCAAATGTAAAACCCAATTAGTTCTATCTATTTTTGTGATATAATTTTTATTTATAATACATGATCTATGAACTCTTATAAAATCATCATTTAATTCTTCCATCAATTTATTTAATGTATAGGATTTAACTTCATATTCTTCATTTAGTGTATATATGTATATTCTTTTAAGCTGTGATTCTATATAGGTTATTTCATTTATTGAAATAACAAGTGTTTCTTCTTTTTGCTTTATAATTAAATTATTTTGTTTATCATTTGTTATTATATTTTCTATAATAGGAGTAAGGAGTTTCTTTACCTTTTCTTTCTCAAATGGTTTTGTAATAAAAGCATATGAATGCACTTCTCTAAATGCTTCTAATTCTTCGTTTACCATAGATGTTATAAATATTATAGGTGTGATTATATATTTATTTAAATTTCTTAATTGATGTCCTAGTTTAATACCCGAATAATCCTTTAATCCTATATCTAATATAAATATATCTATATCTGAAGATTCAGCTATTTGGAGAGCTTTAGCTGCATGTTCTTCAAATAAAACTTCTATATTATCATCTATTTCTCTTATTATTTTTATTATTGATTTTCTAATCAATTCATTATCTTCTACGATTAATATTTTACTCATAATAAACCCCCTGACTCGTTAAAAATTAATCTATCATTATACAAATTATAACAAAATTTTATATATTAAGCAAAGGAAAGACAAGATTCTTCGCTTCTCTCAGAATGACAAAAATGACAATCACAGAAAAGTGGGAACAACAATAAGAAAAGATTCCTTAAAAAAGGAATCTTTTCTTATCTAATTATGTCTTGATAATCTATTTTTATATTTATTTTGCAATAAAAATCTTCATCTATATTTTTTATAACTTCTATTAAATCATTTTTAAATTCTTCTTCTGAGAAATTTTTGCCTATTTTATTTCCATCAAGTGATACGTCAAATATGATATATTTATAATTATCTTTTTCTATTATATTGAAATCATGTAATGTATTTATTAGATAATTATCTTTTAACTTTTCTCTTATTTCTTTTATGATTCTTTCTCTAGTTTCTGTTTCGAGTCCTATTGGATCCATGTGTATTACAAGGTCAATATCATATTTTTCTCCTATTTCTCTTTCTGCTTGATCTATTGTATTGTGAATTGTAACTACATCTATATCTGGTGGTATTTCTGCATCTATTGTAGCCATTGTTTTTCCTGCTCCATATTGATGAACCTTTAAATCATGTACACCTAGTATGTTTTCATAGGATAATACCCCTTGTGCTATATTTTCTATCAAATCTTCACTTGGTGCTTCTCCTATTAGTTCACTTACTGCATCCTTTATAAGAGTGAATCCTGAATAAAATATCATAATTGCTACAACTACACCAATATATCCATCTATAGGAACATCTGTTACAAATGATAATAGTAGGGATAATGTCACAATAGATGTGACTAATACATCCCAAAGTGAATCTATTGCTACTGCTCTTAATGCATTTGAATTTATTTTTTTGCCTAAGTTTTTATTGAAAAAACTTAGCCATATTTTAACTACTATTGATAAGAGTAAAAATACAAATAGTATTAATCTAAACTCTATAGGTTTTGGATCTAATATTCTATCAAATGATGATTTTATGAATTGAAAACCTACAAACATGATTAAAATTGCTATTGTAAGTGTTGTGATATGCTCTAATCTTCCATGACCATATGGATGATTTTTATCTGGTGGTGTGTTTGAAAGTTTAAATCCTACTATAGTCATAACTGAAGATGCTGCATCTGATAAATTATTAAATGCATCTGCTGTTACAGCTATTGAAGAAATTATTATCCCTATTATCAATTTTAATCCTGCAAGTAGTAAGTTTACAACTAATCCTATCACTCCAGAAATATAGCCTATTTTTTCTCTTGTGTATTTATTTTGATAATTTTTTTTGTTCTTTAATGTCTTTTTTAATATGTATTCTGTTAGCATATATCCTCCAATAATCCTTTTTTATACTACATAACTATTATAGTATAAATGAGAATTTTTATCAATTATATTGTACTTCATAACTTTCTTTTGCTTTTAAAGCTTTTCTCCATGCTATAATATCAACGATTATTATTACTAGTAAATATATATATTTTCCATATGGAAACATTCCAGCTATAAAATGAGCTAAAGCAAGCCCTCCTAATATAAATAACATACGAAAAGCATCTAATATAGAGCCTTTATCTTTTACTGCTCCAAATTTTTCTGTAAAAGGTAGTGTCTTTGGTCCTGTGATAAATAGTAATAAAAACCCTAAATTTAATGATATATATGCTATCATCAGATCTATCAATATATTTTCCTTCAGTATAAAGAAAAATATTATACTTATTAATATAAATATTGGTGTTATCAAATTCATGAATACAGATTTAAGTGTTGCCCTATAAATAGTATTCTCATCTATTTCAAAAAACTTATATATCCAAGCTGCTTTATAGCTATCAGAATACTTTATAAGCTGAAGTATTGTTAAAAATGCAAAGCCTACAAAATATATAGTTAATATAGAGCTAGTTCCAGAAGAAAACGCCATTATAAATGGAAATATCATACTAAATCCTAGGTTTGGATATACTCTAAGTTTAAAATTTCTTTCATTTTTCATTATATTAGATGAAAAATCAAAAAGGGTTTTTTCTTCCTTAGTTCTACTTATAATATTACTTAGTGAGTTTGAAAATCTATGTTTTCTTTTTTTATTTGTATCCTCATCATTTAATTTTTGAAGATTTCTTTCAAATGATGGTATCAATTTTATATATATTATTATAGAAACAATTGGTATGATTAATGCAAGTAGCGAATAAATGACTATAAATGTATTTGTATTTCTTGCAATTAAAAGTTCAAATACTGAAGCAAACCATACTGGAGGCAAAAGCCCACTCCACCATGTTGGATTAAAGTTTATCTCTAATAATTCTGATATGTCAAAAAGTCTGCCAATCACTTGATATGAAAGTGTAATAGCTATTGTAAGAGCTATTTGAACATAATTTATTATATCCTTTAATTTTTCTCCACTAAATAGTTTAAGTATTAAAAGATATAGTAGGGCTGTGAGCATTATTATAAATAAATCTAATAATATTATTGTAGCTAAATACAAAAGAAAAAATACTATCCCTTTTGAGAAGATAGATACTATTAGTGAAGGGAGTACAAGTGCAAGTGTAATCATTGAAACATAATATAATATATGTATTATTTTTGCCATATTAAGTGTAATGCTTTCTACTGGTTTTGTAAGTATTATATTTTTATCTCTTATATCTAAAAGTACAGATGAAAAATCAGATACTAGAGATGTCATCATAAAGAACATAAATATTCCAAATAATAAACTCATTGAAAATATATAGCTTATATCCATTGTTACAAAAAATATTAGAGGCAAGCCAAATATAAGATATATTGGAAGTGATTTTAAAAATTGATTCTTCTCTTCATCTATATTGTTATTGTCAGATACCATTACAGATTGACTTCTTCTTGTATCTAGAGTAAGTTTTACCTTTAATATCTCCCTCATAACTTGATAATCTATGCCTAATTTAACAAATATTTTTTTAAATAAATCTAAAAATTTAAGTATTTTATAATCTTTCATGACTTTCACCTCTGGAAATGGTAGATACAATTTCTTTTGCTATGTCTTCATGATCGTCAAATCCTGTAAGTTTGTTAAATATCCCTTCAAGTGAACCTTCTTTAAGTTCTGTATTTAAACTTTCCATATTTCCATCTGCTACTATTTGTCCATCATTTAAAAGTATTATTCTATCACTTAGTTTCTCCACTACTTCCATGATATGAGATGAATAAAATATAGTTTTACCTTTTTTTGCAAGCTCTTTTAATACTTCTTTAAAAACCAAGACACTATTTGCATCTATTCCGCTTAAGGGTTCATCTAAGAATAATATATCTGGATCATTTATAAGACTTGCTATTATGAGTATTTTTTGCTTCATTCCTTTTGAAAAAGAGTTTATTCTTCCATCATATACATCTTGTATCCCAAAAAGCTCCATTAATTTCAAGGCTTTTTCATCTATATCATCATAGCTCATGCCATATAAACTTCCTATAAATGTAAGGTATTCTCTTGGAGTTAAATTTTCATACATATCTGCAGTTTCAGGGATATATCCAATCCTTCTCTTATAATTTGACTTGTTTTCTACTATCTTTTCTCCAAATATCTCAACACTACCACTATATTCTTCTATAAGTCCTAGCATTATCTTTACTGTTGTAGACTTACCTGCTCCATTTGCTCCTATGTAACCTATTATTTCACCCTTATTTATATCTAGATTTATATCTTTAAGTACTCTATTACTTCCATAGTACTTATTTAAATTCCTTATTTTTATTATAGTTTCCATCTCTACACCCCTTAAAAATATTATTAATATTATACCATACTATCTATAATTTTAATAAAGCATAGATGAAATTCATCTATGCTTTATCTTTATTTCAGGAATTTTTTGATTAGTTTTAAAGCAGTTTTTGAATATGGTGGATATCTAAAATTAAAATCAAATGATTTGGAGTTTTTAAATACACTTTTTTCATGAGTAAATGTATCAAAACTTGCCTTTCCATGGTAATTACCCATTCCGCTATTACCTACTCCACCAAAGGGAAGTTCTGCACTAGATAAATGAAGAACTGTATCATTTACACATCCTCCACCATATGAAACTTCTTTTATTACCTTTTCCTCTACATCTTCATTATCTGTAAATAAATATAATGCTAGGGGTTTTGGATGAGAATTCACAGTATTTATAGCATCTTCTATACCTTCATATGTGAGTATTGGTAGTATTGGACCAAATATTTCTTGCTTCATTATTTCATCATCCCAAGTAACTGAATCCATTATAGTAGGTTCTATATATAGATCCAATTTATCTGTACTTCCTCCATGAAGGATATTGCCATTTAATAGTAATTTAGATACCTTGTTAAAATGATCTTCATTGACTATTCTAGGATAATCATTACTTTCAATTGGATTTTCACCATAAAACTTTTCTATATAGTACTTTAACTTTTCTACTAGTTTTTCTTTTAATTCACTTTGAACAAGTACATAATCAGGTGCTATACAGGTTTGTCCTGAGTTTAAAAATTTTCCCCAAACTATTCTCTCAGCAGCTATATCTATATCAGCATATTTATCTACTATTGTAGGTGATTTGCCTCCAAGCTCTAGTGTGACAGGTGTGAGTGTCTTAGCTGCAGTTTCCATTATCTTTTTACCTACCCCTACACTTCCTGTAAAAAATATATAATCAAATTCTTCCTCTAAAAGTTCCTTAGATACACTACTTCCACCAGGAATAAATTTCACATGGTTTTCATTGAATGTTTCCTTTATGATTTTATCAAGTATTTCTGTAGTATTTGGTACCTTCTGTGATACTGTGAGTATTGCACAATTCCCTGCTGCTATAGCACCAATTAATGGTGCAAGTGTAAGTTGAAATGGATAGTTCCAAGGTGATATTATAAATGCTACACCTAGAGGCTCCTTGTAAATATAACTTTTAGCTGGAAATTGAAATAATGGTGATTTTACCTTTTTAGGTCTGGTCCACTTTTTTAAATTGTCTGTTATATGACTTATTTCGCTTAGTGTTATGCCTATTTCAGTAGCATAAGATTCAAACTTTGATTTTCCTAAATCCTTATATAGGGCATCTGATATATCATCTTCATGTTTTTCTATATTCTTTTTTAATATATTTAATAAATCTATCCTAAATTCTATATCTTTAGTATGCCCTGTGGCAAAATATTCTCTTTGACTTTTAAGTAATTCTTTGTATTCACTCATGTTTTCTCCCCTTTACCTTTTAAACATAATTACCCCAAAAAATATTTTAATATCAATTTGCTATTTCTTTTATTTTTTTAACATTTTCTAATACTATATCTCTCTTAATCTTAACTAAATCTGCATCATTATATTTTAATGAATTAATTAAATCCTTTATTGATACCTGTAAGGTATCTAAATGTTTTTTATCTTTCTTTTCAATATCTATTTTTTGGTTTAACATTGAAAAATAACTTTCATATTCTATAGCCACTTTATTTGCATTTTCAAAATTATCTTCTAATGCATAAAGATATGCTTCACGCATAGTATAAGTTATTCTATTTAAGTCACCTTCTACATTGCCTTTGTATAAATCAAAGTAATTACCAAGAGAAAATATCAGTTTATCTGCTTGTTTAAGTGAGTTAATTTTTTCTTTTTTACCTATTGCTATTGTTAGATTATTCAAATGGTTTTCAGTTTGAGATACAATATCAGAATTTATACCTTCTTCTATAGCTTCTATCTTGTATTTGTTAAAGTCCTTATGTATCTTTTCTATTTCTTTTGATAAATCCATCCAATCCTTTTCTATTTTTTCATCTCTTTTTATCTTTTCTTCTTCCTTTTTTTCTTCATATGTTTTTTCTTCAGGTTGAACTAAGGCTTGAGATTGTTCACTTGAACCTGATTCTCCTGCTGATGAACTTCCACTTTCTTCAGAATCTCCTCCTTGACCAGAACTATCCTCTTCTGATTCCTTTTCATCATTTTCTTTTTCTTCAACAAATAAAGGTTTTTCATCTTCTTCTACTATCTTTTCTATATTTTCTATTATTTTTTTTGTTTTCTCTTCCATCTGTGACAATTTTTCAGATACTTTTTCTTCTTCTTTTATTTCAGTATCTTCTTTTTTAGTACAGGAAGTGAATATTATCAGTATTAATATACATAAGATTAAAGTTTTTCTTTTCATTAAAAATCACCTCTAGATTAGTATTTCCAAAGGTGAATTTTTATACTCTAAATTTTCCTGTTTCTATAAATTTTGCAACATATTTTGCTGTTTCTTTCCTCTTGTGAATTTCATAATGATTGTAAGGCAGTATTATAAAGTCATCTATATCTTCATATTTTACAGAATCTACACTTACCTTGCCATCATTTTCACAATCAAAAAAAGGTCTCAATATAATGCTTTCTTCATTTCCTGCTATAGCTCCTATTTTTATAGGAGTACTATCTAATGGTTTTATTGTTTTTACTTTCTCTGGATGAAGTGACTTTATAGTTTTAAATATCTCGGGAAAAATTTTGAAATTTTCTACTACAAATTCTGCTATTTCATTACCTTTATTTGGTGTAGCTATAAGAACACAATTTTCTATATATTTTATTAGATTCCTATTATCTAGTATGAATTTCCTTATGACAAGACCACCTGTACTATGACCTACTAGTGATATTTTTTCATCTTTTCCAAGATTTTTAATTATATCTTTTATAAAATCACTAAACTCTTCCACTCCTTTATCAATTTCATAAAAGGTCAGTGGAAGATTAGCCCTAACTACTTTATAACCTAATTCCATTAGATATTTTTTTAATATTTTCATATCTCTATAAGTTCTAAAATATCCATGTACAAGCACTACTTTTTTACTGCTCAAAATATCACTACCTTCTTACATGAAATGTTGGTAAAGTGTAACCATCATGGATTCCAGATATTATTGCTTTTTTACCTACTCTAGAATATACTCCATAAAACTTTTCATTATATACATATAAACCTGTAATATTTTTAAACTTTCTTTCTAATTCTTCTCCATCATAATCTATCATAAGGGTTTCTGGAGGATTAAAATATTCTTGTAAAAGATAATTATTATTATCATTTTCTTTTAATAGAATTTCCCACTCATCCAAAGTATATTCTTCACCTGCATGCACACCTTTTGAAGCATATAAATCCATAGGTTTTATTATATACTCATCTTTATTTTTTATAATTTCATTTATATCTAAATTATCTAATAGGAGCTCTTTTGTATATGGAATATGTTTTTTAATAAATTCTCTTTCTTCTTCATTTAAAAACTCCAATGTATCTTCTTCTTGTAATATTTTAAATACTATTTTATTATGTGGAATTTGGGATTTTATAGGACCTACTATTTCAGTTTTACCCATTTTGATTCCTTCTATGAAATCTTTTATGTTTTCCTTATTATCCACTAAATCTTTTGTTACAAGTCTTCTATATACTATATCTATTCTTTTACTTTCAAAATATAAAAATCCATCTTCACCTAATTCTATTTCATCTGGGCTTATTATTTCACACCAAAGCCCTCTTTTCCTAAATCTATTTCTAAATTCAACAAATTCATCCATTGAAGATTTATTTACAAAGTCTACTATTGCTATATTTGGACTCTTATTATCATGGTTTTCACTGTAGATATTTAATAATTCATCAGCCCATGATTCAAATAATTCAAATGGCTTAAAATTAAATTCTTTCTTAAATTCTTTTGCTGCTTTAGTTTCTAAAAATATTCTAGATAGTTCTCTTTCTTCATTCATAGCTGAAGATCCATCAGTATTTATTTCACAAAACTTGAAGTTTCCATCATAATTATAAAATATATCAAATCTTGCTATGGGAAAAGGTGATTCATAGTTTGTAGGTAAAAGTATCAGTTCATTTAACCAATCAGAAAATCCAAATTTATTTCTATAGTTTTCATCATTTATAAACTTATTTATTACCTTTTTAAAGATATCACTCATAGTAGTGGTTATATCTTTAAAATTATTTACATCTTCATCTGTATAAAATTTAGGCATATATAAAAATGGTACTGGTTCTCCCTTATATGTAGCATCAGATTTTTTCACCATTTTCTTCATATCCAAATAATCTTTCTTATAATCATCTATATTTTCTTTTATCATATCTCTATATTTTTTATCTATTTCTTCTCTATTCATTTTTTGCCTCCAAAACTTTATCATTTAATATATTTTCTTTTATAGCTTCATATAAACTATCTTTCATCTTTTCTTTTGAAAGCATAGCAGGTGTTTTCCTTATTTTTACTAATTTTTGCAATGGTTTTAAATATTCTTTTTCTTGATCATTTAACTGATTATATGCAAGTTCTATCAAGGTATCTATAGTATCTTTCAAGTTGAAGTTTTCCATACTTGCATTATAACCATCTTCCATAATTCTTTTTTTGAGTAAATTTGTCTTTTCATCATCAAAATCTTTAAATATTTCTAATAGTGTATTTATATTACTATCACTATACATTGTACCTTTTATCAGAGCTACTCCTGATAGAGATAGATTTAATGGAACTGAATCCATCATTCTAATTTCTATAAATCCCTTAACCCTAACATCTGGAAAAAACATAGTTAATATATGTTCAAATTCTTCCCTTGAACTAATTTCAGGATCAAATATATCCTTTGCTTTTTTATCTGCTGTAAATATAAATTCTCCTTTACTATTTTTGACTATAATAGGAGGATTATTTAATATATATTTGGCATAATCACTATAGGAAAAATCCTTATCTAATGCACCTGTTACAACCTTTGATCTATCATTATCACATTTATTCCATATATCTGTTCTAAGTATATGGAAAGGATAAACTTCAGATTCAAATATAGGACTATTATCAAAAATCAATGAAAGAATAGGAGAAAGTAAATTTGCAAGTCTAAACTTTCTTTTAAAATCCTCTTCATCTGAATAGTCTATTGCTACTTGAAGAGCTGCCGTAGCTTTCATCATATTATGAGCATATACTCCCTTATCTTTAAAGTATTCAGACATGTATTTATATCTTTCTTTTGGAATGAAATTTATTTCTTCTATTTTAGTATTTGGTTGGTAACCCATAGTTGTTATATATTGATTTTTTTCTTCAAGTATAGGCACTATATCTGATAAAAAGTCTAAATAAATATCTTCTATGTTTTTTATAGCTTTAAATGGATTTATACTCACTTCAAATTGTGAGCCTGGTTCTAATGTTATATTTATATCTTTTTTAAAAAGTCCCATGAGATATCCATCTGTAAAAGATTCTTTCCAACCTTTTTCTTTTAATTTTTCTAATGTATCAGCTACTCCATATTCTCCTGCATATGCTACTGCTTTTAATGTATCTTTATATATTATAAAATGCTCAAATTCTGCACCTATTCTAAAATCTTTTTCATCTGTATGATGAGATTTAAAATAGTCCTCAAAATATTTAATCTGTTTATCTATAGAAAATCTTTCCAATTTTACACCTCATTTATCCTAGTTTATCGCCCTTATTTACATTCTTATCAGGAGATATTAATACTACCCCGTCTTTTGTATATACCCCTAAAACTAATACTTCAGACATAAAGTTTGCAATTTGTCTTTTTGGAAAATTAACAACGCCAAGTACAGTTTTACCTACAAGTTCATCTAATTTGTATTTTTCTGTGATTTGAGCACTAGATTGCTTTATACCAATTTCACAACCAAAATCAACCCATACTTTATAGGCTGGTTTTCTTGCTTCTTTAAACTCTTCAGATTTTATTATCTCTCCTACTCTTATATCTAATTTCAAAAAATCTTCTATATTAGCCATTAAATCACCTCTATCATTTCTTATTATTATATCAAAAAAAACACTTATTAGTATATTTATATATGTATATTAAAATAAAAATAACAGATAATTAAATTTAATTATCTGTTATTTTTATTTTAATTTATTCTGGTGGCATTCTATCTGCCTTTTTTTGAATTTCTTCTGTATCAAATTCAGAAGATAGTAACATCTTACAAGCTCTTGCTATTCCATCATCTCTTGATTTTTCACATAGCCAATTTATATACCCCTTATCATTTTTATAAATTTCACCTAATGTTTTGCCATTATATTTACCAAAAGTAACTTTTATATCTTTTGCATCTTTTAATGACATAGTTTCTACTCTTTCTTCTTCTTCAAATTGAGTCATATCCTCCATATCTTGTGTGAAAATATCAGATAATGAGGCTACAGTAAGAGTAGCATCTACTAGAGCTCTCTTTTTGGCCATTTTAAGACAAGTATTGCCCAGCATATATACATCTTGCTTGCCACCTAAATATTTTCTTTCTCTACTATTTGAATGACCTAATCCTTCTGTAACTATCTTTTCATTTTTCTTTAATATACATTTTACACTAAATGCAAAAAATCCATCCTCATAATTTTGAACCTTATCTATTATTTCATATTCTGAAGAAATTCCAAGTAACATCAGTATTTTTTCAGACCCAGGTTTTAACAATGATGGTTTGGAAGAACCATAAAATGTCTTTCCATAATCATGACCCTCTACAAGAGTTTTTTGTATAACCTTTTGGAATTTATAGATCTTGTTCATTGAATCTTCTATGTTTCCTATGTCCATATTTTCTATAATCGATAAAGCATAAGTATAATTATCTTCCTTTACCTTAAAATCATCATTCATTTTTTTCACCATCCATTTTACTTTTAATGTGCCCAAAAATTATTTAATTATTATTTTTATACTCTTTTATTCGTCCTTCATCTTCTTTTGCTATATCTGTCACAACAGATAATTTACCATTTGGCTCTACAATTACAGCCTTAGCATTACATATTGTAGTTCCTGCTTCTATCCTAACTTGTTGGGTTATATCATCTTTTGTAACCCTTATCTTATGCATGTTTTTTTCTAAGTATTGACCTTCAAAATATACCAGAGTTGGATCTGCTTTTAATATCTTTGTAAATTTATTTGAATTAACAGATATTTTAGCTATTATATATTGCATAGTTACAAGAGTTATAATTGCTGCAAGTCCTTCAAAATACTCAGTTTTTGAAGAAAGAATAGTGGTTGCAAATATGGAGCCTATAGTTATAGTTACTAC
>NZ_JBQCYD010000001.1:131032-135532 GCF_052088025.1 Senegalia sp. (in: firmicutes)
CCATGTATTATATCAAATAATAATCCTCTCACCCAATAAGTTATACCATATCCTAGTCCATAGAATATAGATTCTGTTATAGAGAAAAATAAACCAAAGGATAGGCCAAATACACCTGCAAGAATTGCATAAATGTATTCATTTTTTGTAGTTTTACTGATTAATCCAGTCAAAATTACAATTAAAGGCCATATTAAATAATATCCTAAAAGCCAAGTATTAAATCCCCATAAAAATATTTCTGTTGTAGAAAATATAATAGATACGAACATTGTTTTTTTAAATCCAAATACAATAGTATATATTATGAATAGCAAAGTAACTATTTCTACATTTGGCACAAAAGATAAGGCCATTTTAGAAGCTGTAAGTGTTGCACTTAATATAGCTATAAGTACAATATCACGAACCTTCATCTTAATAATTAGCTAAAGTGAAAATATATTTATCTCCATCAGTAAGTGGAATTTCAGATACTCCAGTTTCAGCATCTTCATCATTTACTTTGATTTGCCAAAACTCTTGTTCACTTTCCTTAGCTTCATAGTCCATCATAGAAGTAACCATTTTACCAAAGTCTGAATCTGTAAGTTCAGCACCAAGTTCATCTTTATTATTTTCTAATAAAGCTAATAAAAATTCATCATCAGTATTATAAGTAAATGTTTCTTCTACATCTTCTTTTTCATTTACTATTTTCACTTCTACCTCTTTAGCACCTTCTTCTGCTTTTGGCGAAAGAAAAGTTTGATAAGCAAATACTAATGCTACAGCTACTAATATTGCCACTATTATAGTTATTGTTTTTTTGTTCATTATAATTCCTCCTTTTATATTTTATTAAATAAAAAACCCCTCCAAAAGTAGGAAGGGTTAATAAACAAATTTATATACCACACCACTTCATTTCCACGTGAAGACACAAGTGCTTTAATATATTTTAAGGTATTCCGACTTAAGCATTTCTTTGCTTTACGGTGGCGGGACCGTATAGGATTTTCACCTATTTCCCCTCAATTTATATTTCATATTATTTAAGTTATTTACATCATACTACATTTCTTTTGAAAAATCAATTTAACTTTCTTTAATTAAGCTATTATATGCTACCGGTATTATAATAAGGGTTAATAATGTTGAGAATATTAATCCCACCATTAAACCTACAGCCATTGGTGTAAAAAATGAGCTACCTGATAATACTAGAGGAATAAGTCCAATCACAGTTGTAATACTACTTAAAAGTATTGGTCTTAATCTCTTCTTAGCTGATTCAATACAAGCTTCTTTTATATTTCTACCCTTATCTCTTTCTCTATTTATATATTCTATTATAAGTATAGCATTATTAACTACAATACCTATAAGACTAGCTGCTCCAAGTCCTACTGTAAATGTAAGAGGAAGCCTAAATAAAAACACTCCAAGTACTACACCTATTATAGATAAGGGAACAGTTATCAGTATAATAAGAGGTTGGACTAATGATTTGAATTGAAGAAGTAATATTAAGTATACTCCAATAAGAGCTATAAGGGCTGCTATTCCAAGACCACTTAAATATTTATTAAATATTTCTTTTTCTCCTCCAAAGGTAACTTCAATATTCTCTGTTTTCTCATCATCTATAATTTCTTCTACTTTAGTTTGTTCTACTAAGGTAGATTTATCAGGGTCTACTTCTGCTGTTATCTTTATAAATGGCTTTCTATTAAATCTATTTAATTCTTCTAACCTACTGCTTTCTTCTATCTCTACTACATCAGATAAAGAAACTAAAGCTTCTGAGGTATTTGACTTAATTGGTATGGTTTTTAATTCATCTAGATTTTTAGGATTAGCATATAAAAGTATATTTTTTTCATCATCTTTTATTTTCACTTGACCAATTTGAGTCTTATTTAAAGCTAGATTTACTTGTCTTTGTATATCATAACTAGTAAGACCTAATTGTGACATTTGCGTCTTATCTGGAATCACTTCATATTCATCTATATTTGAAGACTGTTCAAATTTGACATTATAGAGGCTATCCATATCTTTTATTTCAGTTTCTATGTTGTTTGCTACCTTTTCTATATCTTCAAATTCAGCTGCAGAGAGAGTTATATCTATATCTGGTCCTGGATTTGTAAGGGCAAGAAGATTTACTGTAGCTTTTCCTTTAATCATTTGATCATTTAATTTGTTTTGTAATTCATATGAAAAATACTTTTTATTTTCATATTTAGATATTTTTTCTTCATCAAACCTAAACATTATTTGACCAAAATCTGGAGATTTAAAATATGGTGGATTTGTTATATAGAACTTAGGAATAGGACCACCTATAGAAGAAGTATATTCTTCTATATAATCTTCACTTTTTAAAATATTCTTTACATCTTCTACTATTTCTTCAGTTTCTTCCATATCATTTTTATCCGCTTCTATATCTATATATGCAATATTATTATCAGCATAAGGAAATATCTCAAGTCTCATATTTAAAACCATAAATCCTACACCAACTAATAATACTAATATTATTAGCGCAGTAGTTTTTGTATATTTCATACTAGTTAAAAGTATTTTTTCAAGAGATCCTTTAAAATACTTTCTTTCTCTAGTTTTTCTATAACTATTTTTTAGTAGCAAGCTTGCAAGAACTGGTGTAACTGTTATTGAAACTACATATGAAGCAATGAGAGCAAGTATTACTACTTGAGGTAGAGATTTTGCAAATTCTCCCGCCTCGCCTGGAAGTGCTATAAGTGGTGCAAATGCCATTATAGTTGTAAGTGTAGATGTCAGTACAGGTATACTTGATTCTTTTGTTCCAAGATATACAGCATCCATTATAGATGTGTTTTCATCTAATTTAACTTGTATAGCATCAGTTATAACTATTGAATTATCAACTAAAATACCAAGGGATATTATAAGTGCTGCAATTGATATTTGTTGAATATTAACACCTAAAAAAGACATGGATATAATAGTAAGCATTATAGATAATGGAATAGTTACAGATACTACAAAAGCATTTTTATATCCCATTCCAATAAATACAACTATTAAAACCAATACTATTGCTTGAAGTAGATTTATCATAAAATCATTTACAGAGTTTTTCACATCTTCTGGTTGAAATATTATTTTATCTATAGCTATATCTTTTCCTAACTCATCTTCAGTAGAGCTAATTATGTCATTTATCTTTTCTTCAGCATTTAAAATATTGCTATCCTTATCAAAATAAGATGTAACAAGTATAGAAGAATCTCCATTGTGTATAAATCTAGTGTCTTCACTATATTCATATTTAATTTCTGAAATATCACTTAGAAGTATAGGTGTATTTGTAGCAGGGTTTACTCCTAAAATTATATCTTTTATATCTTCTATGCTATTTTTTTCTTTATTATATGAAATACTTGTATTTCCATCTTCAGTATCTAAACTACCTAGTGGTATATCTATATTTTGAGCAGTTAAAATATCATTTACATTTTCTAAAGTAAGATTAACTCTAGTTAATTTTTCTAAATCTATATTTATAACTATATTTTCATCTAATATACCAAGTAAATTAGTTTCATTTATTTCTTCTACATCATTTAACTTTGATTTCATATCTGCTGCCACTTTTTCAATATTTTCTACATTGTTTATATTGCCATCATTTGTATTTATGCTAAGCATAACACCTGTAGTATTTATGAGATCTGTATCAAGTGTAGGTGATTTTACCCCTTCAGGTAGGTCTACAGTATTAAGTTCTGAGCGTAATACTTCCCATTGTTTTTCTTTGTCTACTTCATAGCTCAGTTGAACTATGACAAGGGATACATTGTCTCTTGATACTGATTGTATTTTTTCTACACCATTTATACCAGCAATAGAATCTTCTATTTCTTGTGTGATTTCCTCCCTGACTTCTTCTGTCCTAGCTCCTGGATAGACTGTGGTTATCATACCGATTGGACTTATCGCTTCTGGGTTTTCTTGTTTTGGCATATCAAAATATGTATATAATCCAAATGCTATAATAGCTAAAACAAGTATTATAACAAATTTTCTTTGAAATAATGCTGATTTTATAAGTTTATTCATTAAATTTTTATCCCCTTTCATTAACTTCACCCTAATCTTATACCCAATATATAATATTATATATAAGTATTAAAAAATAGTCTAATTTAAATTAGACTATTTTTTAATCTTTAGCATTATACCAACTAATATTGATCCTGCTCCTAATCCATATAGTAAATATGGTATCATTTCACCAGTTTGTGGCATTTGTCTTTGATCTGTTACTGATCCAACCATAGGAATCTTTGCTTCTTTATCATCCTTATTGTTTTCAGTTGGTTTAGTAGGTTCATTATCACTTTCATCATATACACCTTCTACCATTTCAGATTGTGCTGTAAATATCCACTGATTTTCTACAGTCTTACCTTGAAATTCATTTCCTGTTTCTGGGCCAGGAAGGGTTACAGTCATATCTAATTT